>DATDEH010000025.1 GCA_036523395.1 Candidatus Limnocylindria bacterium
GCGCTCGTCATTTCACTCCTGACCCTCGCATCCTTCGCGGCGCCCGCCGCGGCGAAATGTCCCACGTGCGTCGACGGCGTCTCGGTCCAGACACCCGATGGCCAGCCGTGGTCCGAGGGCAAGCCGGTGACGCTGGTCGTGACCGCGCGACGTGGTGACCCGGGCGCGGCGTTCCCGACGACCGGGCTCGCCGTGATCATGCAGACCGACCGCGAGCGCACGAAGTGCCTCGACGTCCCGCTCAAGCTGGTGAGCCAGTCGGGCGACGGCGCGCTGTACGCCGGTGTCTTCTATCCGTTCCGTGCCGCCGTGTACTCCGGTCTCGTGCAGTTCGGCGAGTTCTCATTCGATGTGACGATCGATGTGAACACGATCGCGGCGACGACCCCGCTCGCGACGAGCGACCTGCCCGTCGCCGCACCCGAGCAGGCCGTCGGCGAGACCCTCAGCTACACGATCGGCGCGGTGCCGTTCATGCTGATCGCGATCGGCTTCTGGTCCGCGATTGTCCTGCTCATCGCCCGGCGACAGCCGCGGACGCGGACGGTCTAGTGCGGAGGCTCCTCCTCGGAGCGGTCCTCCTCATCCTCGGCTGCGAGGGAGCGGCGACGCTCCCCGCTCCCTCGCAGAAAACGCCCGCTGCCGTGCCGACGGCGACGATCGACGTCAGCGACATGATGGGCGCGTTCCCCGCCGCAACATTCTTCGTGGTCGCTAGCGATGGCGTTCGCGCGATCGCGCTCCTCAACCACTACACCAGGTACACGATCCCCACATCGGGCGAGGCGCAGGTCACGACTTCGATCGACGGCAAGCTGTTCGTCGTCGACGACGCGCCGGATGGGACGCGCCTGCGGTCGTTCGACATGGGGAGCGGCGGCGAGCGCGGCTCGCGAATCGAGCGCGGCCGCCGCCTGCTTGCAACGGGCATCGGCCATGGGGCGATCGCCTCCGACCCGGCGTCTGGATCCCTCGTTGTTCTCTTCGACTCCGGCGGGCGGCGCGTCGCCGAGGCCTTCGACCACGTGACCTTGGAGCCTCTTGGTCGTCGGCTCGATGCCGATTGCGGCGATCGCCTCCTTGTCGGGGGCGGCCGCACCGCGGTCGCCTGCTACGAGCGCGGCGTGCTGCGGATCGCCGAGGGCACGAGCGGCGGGACGACGTTCACCTGGGACCCCGCCCTTGGTCCACTCGTCGCCGCGGCCATGCTCCCCGGCGGCAGCGCCCTTGTCGGACGAGGCGATGGGACGCTCGCACGCCTCGCCGCCGAGACGCGCGATGGCGAACGTTTCGCGGCCTTCCGCGAGGGCGGCCTTGTGCGCGATGGCCTCGCGGTGGCCGACAAAGGGACATTCGTGGCCGCGCTCTCGACCGACGACGCGAAGATCGGAGTCTCGACCGTGGGCGGGCGCGCAGGCGTGGTCCACATCTCGCTCCCGCGCGGCGAGCAACCCGTTGGCGGGATCGTCGCGCTGTGGCCGTTCGCGTACTGGGTGAGCGGCAGGGACGCCCGTCACGTCGATCTCGCGCAGGGATTCGCGGAGACGATGTCCTCGATGGTGGCGACCGCTCGCGTGCTGCCCGGCGCCGCGGGCGACCGCTGAACCGGGGCTGCTAGCGCATCGCCTCGAGGAGCGGGTTGACGTCGCGCTCGAAGGAGTTCTGGTCTACGAGCGGCGTCTCTTTCAGAGCCGGGATCCGGCGGAAGACCTCGTCCTCGTACGTCGGGAGGTCGATCTCGTAGTACACGCCGATCGGGATGGGCTCGTCCTCGTAGCTTCGTGCGACCGCGGCGGCCTTCTTCGCGATGATCTCCTGCTTGTCGGTCGGGTCCTGCACCTTGCCGTCGAAACCCTGCTCCTCGAGCTTGTACAGGCGCGAGCGCTTCTCGGGAAGATCCGCGCCCTCATACCACTCCTTCGTGTAGAGGTCGTTGTACGTCGGGCACGTCTGCAGCACGTCCACCAGCGCCGCGCCGCGGTGCTGCATCGCGCGCGCGATGATGCCTGCGGTGTACTTCGGCTCGAGCGCGTACGCCCGCGCGATGAACGTGTAGCCGGAGGCGATCGCCATCGCGACCGGGTTGATGCCGTCCTGGATCGACTGCTCGGGCATCGACTTCGTCTTCTTGCCCTTCGCCAGCGTTGGTGACGCCTGGCCCTTGGTGAGTCCGTAGACGTTGTTGTTGTGGACGATGTATGCGAAGTCGACGTTGCGACGGCCCGCGCCGACGAAGTAGCCGGCGCCGATGCCGTACCCATCGCCGTCGCCGCCGAGCGCGAGCACCGTCTGGTTCGTATTCGCGAGACGCGCGCCGGTCGCGACCGTCAGGACGCGGCCGTGCAGCGTGTGGAACCCGTAGGCGTTGATGTAGTGCGGGGTCTTTCCAGAGCAGCCGATGCCCGAGAACACCGCGACCTTGTCGGGGTCGAGCTGCTGTTGCGCGAGCGCCATCTGGATGCTGGTGAGGATGCCGAAATCTCCGCAGTTGTGAAGCGCGCCAGCCTCGGTCACGTACGAGTGCACGTCAGCCACCTCGAGGTTGTGGACCATCCCGTCGTAGGGGACGACCTCGTTCTTCCTGATCGGCAGGTAGACGTAACTCTCGTCGATGCACATGGGCGGCTTGCCCTTGCCACGCTCGCGCAGCGGCTCGCCGAGGATCGATCTCACGATGTTGTAGTCGCGAACACTGACAACTTCGACCGCGTATGCCCTCCGGTGACCCGGGCGCGCGGGCTGAGGGCTGATGGTCGGAACCGCGCCCTGGCGGATGAGAAGCGTCTTCACCTGCTGCGCAAGGACCGCCGAGATCGTCTTGAAGTGGCCCTTCGTGTCGTTGCGCCATCCATCGCCCAGCCAGAGTCCGCGAATGAGCTCTCGTTGACGTGAAGCGGGTAGAGACATCAGTGGTTCAGGGATCCGCTTGCTCTCCGCACCCGATCCGAACCATTCGGAGAAGATCTCAGCCAGGTAGCTCGAGTCGACCAAGACGTCGACCGATCCCTTATCGCTCCGGTCGACAGTTCGGGCACTGAGTTCGCTGACCTTGCCGACCAAAGCGACGGCATCATCGATCAGGGGGTGCTCGTGGGAGCCAAACGTCATCACGAGCGAGCGCTCGTGCCGATAGCCTTCCGCCACGTAGTAGCCGGCGAGCCGCAGGAAATCATCGTTGACAGTGATCGTTCCAGGCAGCGGCTTGCTCCGAGTGTCCTTCTTTTTCCTCGTGTAAGCCAGCGGCAAGGACTCAATGTCGACGCCCGCGGTGACACGTGGATACGCCAAGTAATCGCCGGGCCGGACCTCTCCGGCTGGGACCCACTCTGGAGTCCAGCTCGTATTCACGCGCTTGCGGCGCTGGCGTCGGACGACGTACATCGGGTGATCGGACGTGATGAACAGCTCGCCGAAGCTCTTTACGCGCACACGGTGAAGGGTGTCGGGATGCTCGTGTGACATGACCTCCGTGACCACGTGACCCTTGCCGTCATGTCCCAGTACGCGATCGCCGACTTTGACTTCGCCGATCGGTTTGCTGGTGCTGTCTTCCATGACGATGCGCGTGTCGGGAGCGACACAGCCCGCGCACCAATCGTTATGCAGCTCGGACTTGTAGTCCTTGATCGTGAGCTTCACCGGAGTGTTAACGGACATGCGTCACCACCGGCTCGGCCTTGCCACCCACATACGCACTCTCGAGCGCACGCACGACCTCGTCCTCGCTGAACGGCCGGCCGTCGTACTTGTTGATGCGGTCTTTGATGATCACGCCGGTGTGCTCGGTCACGAGTGACGCGAGCTGCCCCGAGTAGTTCTCCTCCAAGCTCACGATCCGTTTCGCCTTGCGGAGGATGTTGCCCACCGCCTCAGCGGGGAACGGCTTCATCAGCCGGCACTGCAGGAAGTTGATCTTCTTGCCCCGACCCTCGAGCACCTTGATCGCGTCAAGGATCGTGCCCTTCGTTGAGCCCCATGCGAGCACCGTGAGTTCGGCGTCCGCGGGTCCGTGCAGCGTGTACTGCTGATCCTGGGGGATCGCCTTCTGCGCGAGCGCGAGCTTGCCCATGCGCTTATGCATCATCGCCATGCGCATTTCGACGCCCTCGGTGATGTGCCCATCAGGGTCGTGCTCGTCCGATGTCACCCAGAAACGTCCGCCCGCGATGCCCGGCCGGCTGCGCGGCGAGATGCCGTCCTTCGTCAGCGCGTACCGGAGGTATTCCTGGACGGCCTTGCCGTCCTTGCCGTTGTGACCGTTCGCGCTGTCGTTCGGGCCCTTCGCGTCGACGGCGGTCCACTCGCTGCCGCTGAAGCGCTCGCCGCGATCGATCTTGTCGTACTTCAGCTCGAGCTTGTCGATCGTCGTGTAGACCGACGCGAGCTTCTTGTCCGACAGGACGATGATCGGCATCTGGTAACGCTCCGCCCAGTTGAAGGCCGAGAAGATGTCCTGGTACGACTCGCGGAGATCGCCCGGCGCGGTGACGATGTGCGGGAAGTCACCCTGCGCCGGGTGCAGCGCGAACTGCAGGTCACCCTGTTCCTGCCGCGTTGGCATCCCGGTCGACGGCCCGCCGCGCTGGTACAGCACGAGCACCGGGCCCGGCGCTTCCGTGATCGAGGCGAAGCCGATGCCCTCCACCATGAGCGCGAAACCGGGCCCGCTCGTCGCCGTCGCGACGCGCACGCCCATGTGCGCGGCACCGACCGCCATGTTGATCGAGCTGATCTCGTCCTCGCACTGCACGACGAGCAGATTGAAGTCGCGCTGGTGCCGCTCGAGGAACACGCTCTCGTCGGTCGCGGGCGAGATGGGGTAGTAGGTCTGGAACGAGCAGCCCGCCTTCAGCTTCGCGATCGCGGCGATCTCGTAGCCCTTCGCGAGGATGCGCGCCTTCGGTTCCGCACCGGGCTTGAGCGTGTACGGGAAGTCCTTCGCGCTCTCGTGCTGCTTCACGTGCTCGAAGGCGAGGCGCGCGGCGCGGACGTTGAGCTCGCCGACCTCGGAGCGCTTGCCCTTGAACTGGCTGCGGATCACTTCGGCGACGAGGTCGAAGGGGTAGTCGCACAGCGCGAGCGACGCGCCGAGTCCCACGGTGTTCTTCATGACCTCGTAGCGCCGCGCCTGCTCGCCCTTGCCGACCTCTTCGAGCGCCTTCTTGATGATCTCCATGAACGGGACCGCGTAGAAGCGCAGGTCCGTGCGCTTGCTGTCCGCGGGCTTGAACTCGATCTCGCTGTCGTAGATGACGCCGCCGCCCTCGTTGATCTCGTGGAGATGGCCGAAGTGCGTCGGCCAGCGGCGATGGTGTCCGTCGCCCGTGAGCGTCTCGTCGTCGAGCGCGACCAGGATGTCAGCCGTGTCGCGGTAGGAGCGGATGTCCTCGTCGTCGACGCGCACGCGATAGAACGAGTGCTTGCCCATGATGTTGGAGTGGTATTCGATATTCGCGTACACGCGTAGACCGGCCCTCGAACAGGCCTTCGCGAACACTTCGGCTGAGGCGTTGATGCCGCTCCCCTGGGGTCCGCCGATCATCCAGGTGAGGCGATTCTTCTGCACTCGGAACAACTATTGTAAGCCGCGATGGCGGCGCGTCGGGAGAAAGACACACTCGGAGAGATCGACGTCCCTTCCGACGCGTTATGGGGAGCGCAGACGCAGCGAGCCATCGAGAACTACCCGATCTCCGGGTACAAACCTTTTCCTGCGTTCATTCATGCCATGGTGCGCGTGAAGCGTGCCGGGGCCCTCGCGAACGCCGAGGCCGGTCGTCTGGAGCCCAAACGACGCGACGCGATCGTGGCTGCCTGCGACGAGATCCTCGCCGGAAAGCACATGGATCAGTTCGTTGTCGATGTGTTCCATTCGGGCGCGGGCGTGTCGCTGCACATGAACGTGAACGAGGTGCTCGCCAATCGCGCGAACCAGATCTGCGGTGGCGGCCTCGGCACGTATGAGCACGTCAACCCGAACGACCACGTGAACATGAGCCAGTCGACGAACGACGTGACGCCGACCGCGATGCGCCTCGCGCATCTCGAGCTCACGAAGACGGTCTGCGAGGAGCTCGACAAGCTCGCCGACGCGCTCGCAGCGAAGGCCGCGCGGTACGCGAACGTCGTCAAACCCGGCCGCACGCATCTGCAGGATGCGGTGCCGATCACCTACGGGCAGGAGATCGGCGGGTGGGGGAGCCGCATCAAGGGCGCCGCCGCGCGTCTGCGCGCCGGCCGCACGGAGCTGTGCGAGCTTGGCATCGGCGGCACCGCCGCGGGGACCGGGCTGAACGCCGATCCACAGTTCCGCGAGCGCGTCTGCCGCTATCTCGCGGAGTGGTACGGCGAGCCGATCGTGCCGACGAAGGACCTGTTCGCGTCAATGCAGTCGATGGCGCCATTCGTGCGCATCTCCAGCGGCATGCGGACCGCCTCGATCGAGCTCTCACAGATGTGCAACGACATCCGCATCCTCGTGTCGGGGCCCAGGACCGGATTTGGCGAGCTTGTGATCCCGGCGGTGCAGCCGGGCTCGTCGATCATGCCGGGCAAGATCAACCCGGCGATCGCCGAGATGGTCAACCAGGTCTGCTTCCAGGTCATAGGCAATGACGCGACGGTCGCGTGGGGTGCACAGGCCGGGCAGCTCGAGCTGAACGTGATGATGCCGGGCATCAACTACGCGGTGTGCTTCTCCGCGACGATCCTCGCGAACGCGGTGCGGCAGCTGCGCACGCGGACGATCGAGGGCATGCGCGTCGACGAAGCTCGCGTGAAGGAGCTCATGGACTCGAGCCCATCGCTCATCGTGACCGCGCTCACGCCGCACGTCGGATACGCGAAGTCGGCGGCCCTGGTGAAGCGCGCGCTCGCCGAGCGGCGACCGCTCATCGATGTCGCGCTCGACGAGAAGGTCCTGCCTGAAGACAAGCTGCGCAAGATCCTCGACGCGCTCCCGATGACGAAGGGCGGCGTGCAGTGATCGCGGGTCCGAAGATCGATGGGCACAGCGGATCGGTCCGCGTGCGCAGCACCGTGGCCTTCGAGGCGAAGCAGAAGATCCCGTACTTCCTCGGCGTGTCGGGAAAGACCGCGGGCGCGAAAGACCTCTCGCTGAGTCTCATCGTCGTTCCGCCGAAGGGGAAGGCCGAGCCGCACACGCACAGCGAGTTCGAAAGCGCGATCTATGTGATCAGTGGCAGGGCGGTCCACCACTGGGGCGATCGTCTGCAGCATTCGATGGAGACGGTGGCCGGGGACTTCCTCTTCGTCGCGCCCGGTGTCCCGCACTATCCCGAGAACCCCTACGACGAGCCGGTCATCGCGGTCGTCGCGCGCAACGACCCCGACGAGCAGGAGCACGTGATCCCGTTCGCCGAGAAATGACCGGCGGCGCTTCGTTCTCGCGTGACGGCCGCTACCGCTACCGCCTCTGGCGACGCTGGGACCGGTCGCGGCCGGCGATCGCGTTCTGCATGCTCAACCCCTCGACGGCCGACGCACGCCGAGACGACCCGACGATCCGACGATGCATCGGCTTCGCCCGCGACTGGGGCTATGGCGGTATCGAGGTGGTCAATATCTTCGCGCTGCGTGCGACGGATCCGCGCGAACTGCGATCGGCCCGCGATCCGGTCGGTCCGCGGAACGACGCGTTCATGCTGCGGGCTGCGGCGCAGTCGCCGGTCGTGATCGCCTGGGGCGTGCATGGCGTGTTGCGCGGTCGAGACGCCAAGGCGCTACGGCTCTTCGGTCCGCGCGCGCGACTCCTCGCGCTCGGACACACTCGATCTGGAGCGCCGCGCCACCCGCTCTACCTGCGGCGCGATGCAGAGGCCACGAAGTACGCGCCGGCCTGATCGAACGCCGGGCCCGAGCTCACTCGGGCCGTCGGCGCCGCGGGAAGCGCCTGGACAGGTTCCGACATGCGAGGTGCGGCGGCGACATCGTCGATCGACCGGTCGAAGGCCGGATAGTGGTTCGCGGGCACGGCCGAGAAGCGCGTGATACGCATCGCCGGGACGGACCCGCCGCACGAGACGACGATGAGGACCGCCAGCGCGAGCGCGGCGCGCCTCATACCGCCTCCGCGAGCTCGGGTGTGACCCGGTCGCGCGAGCGGAGCCGACCCACGATCCGCCGCGTGAGCGCGTCCATCGCCGCGTAGCCGGCGCCGATGCCAGTGGGCGGATTCCCGGCCGGGAGCCACAAGCCGGGGAGGACCGGCGCCCAGCGCCAGATCCCCAGACCGGTGCCGTAGAGCTCGAGCGTGGTCGTCATCGCGAAGCTCACCGCGTAGAGGAGGGGATACCGGCCGCGGACGATGAAGCGGATGAAGATGGCCCAGGTCACGAAGCCGAGCAGGTCGGGAAGCGGTTGGCGCACCAGGCCGACGAGCATCCACACCGTCGCACCGGCGGTGGCGGCGATCACGATGCGCCGCGCGTGGCGCTCGAGAAGAGGCAGCGACGCGATGCGCAGCGCCGCGAGGTAGAAGAGGCCGTGGCCGGCGGGCACGTAGAGCGGGAGATTCTCCAGGCGATACCGGTACGCGCCCCATACGATCGAGCCGATGATCTCCAGCAGCGTCGCGACCACGACGAGTGTCGCGATCTGCACGCGAACCGCGGGCGGCTGAAGGCGGAGCGCGACCGCGAGGAAGATCCAGGCCGTGAGCCCGAGCGCGGACTGTTCCAGCGCCGATGTGGCGCGGTCGAGCGGGAGCGCGACCGCGACGAATCCGGCGAAGCCGATCGCGTACGCGATCGAGCCGCGCGTGCTCAGTGGCCTACCCGATCTTTATCGACTTGATCTTGTCGCCGATCTTGATGCCGGCGACCACATCCATGCCCGACGTCACCTGGCCGAAGTTCGTGTACTGCTTGTCGAGGAATGTGGAGTCCTTTTTCACGACGAACCATTGACTGTCATTGTTGAAGGCCGGGTCCTGCCCGCGTGCGATGCCGACCGCGCCGAGCTTGAACGAGAGGTCGTTGTACTCGCTGGGCACGCGGTCTCCGCCGGTCCCGGTGCCTTTCGGATCGCCGCCCTGGACGACCCAGTCCTCAACTCGGTGGAACGTGAGGTTGTTGTAGAACCCACTGTTCGCCTTCCCGGCGAACCGTTCGACGGTCTGTGGCGCCTTGTCCGGCCGGAGTGTGAACGTGAACGAGCCGCCCTTCACGAGCTCGACGGTCGCCTGTGTCGCTTTGCCGCCGGGTGTTGGAGTTGCCGTGGTAGTCCCTCCTGTTTTGGTACCGCCGCTCTGCGCGGTCGAGCCGCAGGCCGCCAGCGCAACGCCGGCGACGAACCCATGTAGGACGGAGCGACGCTTCATCGCCTCCGACGATACGGGATATCGTCATTCTCCCGATGCCCACCTTTCAGGCGCCCCGCGGGACGCGGGACCTGCTCCCCGAAGAAGCGGCTGCGATGGATGCGCTCCAGGCCGTGGTGCAGGCGCGCGCGCTCCGCTACGGCTACGCGCGGATCAGCACGCCGATCATCGAGAACCGCGACGTCTTCGTGAAGGGCGTGGGCGAGGGGAGCGACATCGTCGGGTACGAGATGTACGAGGTCGGCCAGCGCGGCGAAGGCGGACTCACTCTTCGACCGGAGGGCACCGCTGCGGTAACGCGCGCGCTGCTCGAGAACGGCCTGCACAAGTCGCCGCAGCCGATCCGCTTCTTCTACTGGGAGCCGATGTTCCGCGGACAGCGACCGCAGCTCCTTCGCTTCCGTCAGTTCTGGCAGTGGGGCCTCGAGTGCTACGGCGCTCCCGAGCCCGCAGCGGACGTTGAGATCATCGACTTCGCGAACGGCCTGTTCGCGGAGGTCGGCTTCACCGCGTTCGAGCTCGAGATCAACACGATCGGTGACGAAGGGTGCCAGGCGAAGCTCAAGATCGCGCTCGGCGAGTACTTCTCGAAGCACCGCGAAGCGCTGAGTCCGCAGTCGCAGCGGCGCCTCGACACGAATGTGCTTCGCGTGCTGGATTCGAAGGAGCCGCAGGATCGCGAGATCGTCGCCGGCGCCCCGAAGCTGCGAGACATCCTGTGCGACGAGGACAAGAAGCACTTCGCCGAGGTGCAGGACGGACTGACGCGCCTGGGGATCGCGTACAAGGTCGTGGAGACGCTGGTGCGCGGACTCGACTACTACACGCGCACCGTCTCAGAGTTCGTGCTGACCGATCCCGAGTTCCGCAAGGGCAGCGACATCGCCGTCGCGGCCGGCGGGCGCTACGACGGCCTGGTGCGGCGGATGGGTGGGCCCGACCTGAGCGGCACCGGGATCGCCGGGGGCGTCGATGTCCTCCACTACGCGCTGAAGCAGCAGGGAGTGAGGGTGGCCGAGGAACCGAAGGCGGACGTGTACGTCGTGTCGGGCCAGCCGGACGACGTCGCCGATCGCACGCAGGTCGCGAACCCGCTGCGCGAGAAGGGCTTCCGGGTGGCGATCGACTATTCCTCTCGCTCGCTCGAAAGGCAGCTCGAGAGCGCGATCAAGCACGGCGCGAGCGTCGCGGTGATCCGTGGCACCCCGGAGGCGCGCGGCGGCAACCTCATCGTGCGCGACCTGATCAAGAGGGAGCAGCGGGTCACCAAGCTGGCCGCGGTGGTGACCGAGGTCGGTCGACACGCGCCGAAATATCCGAAGCCAACGCTTTGGAAGCCGCCGGCAAACCCCGACGATCACGAGCCCGGCGCTGCCGGCGAGGCGCCCTTCCTCACGGACCCGAGGGTCTAGAGATGCTGCGCACGCACACCGCCGGCGAGCTGCGCGCCGTGGATGTCGGAAAGACCGTCACGCTCGCGGGCTGGGTGGACCGCCGGCGCGACCACGGCGATGTGACGTTCATCGATCTCCGTGACCGCTACGGCAAGACCCAGATCGTCGCGAACGCGACCGACAGCCCGAAGGCGCATGTCGCGATCAAGGACGTGCGGAGCGAGTGGGTGCTTCAGGTCCGCGGCACGGTCCGTCCGCGACCCGAGGGCACGCGCAACACGAAGCTCGCCACCGGTGACGTCGAGGTCGCGGCCGAGGAGATCGTCGTCCTCAACGAGGCGAAGACGCCGCCTTTCTATGTGAACGAAGAAACGCCGGTCGACGAGAACCTCCGCTGGAAGTACCGGTACATCGACCTGCGTCGCGAGCGCTCGAAGGACCTCATGCGTCTGCGAAGCGAGGTCACGAACGCGATCCGCAACTTCTTCGTCGAGCGCGGCTTCTGGGAGATCGAGACGACGATGATGATCCGCTCCGATCCGACGGGGGCGCGCGACTTCGTCGTCCCGTCGCGCTATTACCCGGGCAAGTTCTGGGCGTTGCCGCAGTCCCCGCAGCAGCTCAAGCAGATCCTCATGGTCGGCGGCATCGACAAGTACGTTCAGATCGCGCGCTGCTTCCGCGACGAGGATCCACGAGCGGACCGCATCTACGAGCTGACCCAGCTCGACGTGGAGATGAGCTTCGTCGAGCCGGACGACATCATGGCGGTCATCGAGCAGTGCTACACGGTGGTGTTCGAGCGCTTTGCCGCGAAACCTCTGCACAAGAAGCCTTGGCCGCGGATGACCTACGACGACGCGATGCGCCGGTTCGGGAGCGATCGGCCCGACACGCGCTTCGCGATGGAGCTAGTGGACCTGACCGAGATCTTCCGGGGCACCGGCTTCGCGGTGTTCAAGGACGCGATCGCACAGGGCGGCGCGGTACGCGCGCTCGTCGTGCCCGGCAGGGCCGACGCGTCGCGGAAGGATATCGACGGCTGGGCCGCGATCGCCAAGACGCGCGGCGCCAAAGGCCTGGTGTCTTTCGCCTTCAGCGGCTCGGAGGTGAAGTCTCCCGTCGCCAAATTCTTCAGCGCAGACGAGCTCGGGCGTGTCCGATCGACGTCGGGGGCCAAAGACGGCGACCTCGTCCTTGCCGTCGCGGCCGAGTACCGCGTGGCGAGCCGATCGATCGGCGAAGTGCGGCGGCAGCTGGGTGAGGAGCTCCGCCTCGTCGACGAGTCGACGCATCACGCGATGTGGATCCATCCCTTTCCGATGTTCGAGCGCGAGCTCGACGGCCGATGGACGTTCTCCCACAACCCCTTCGCCGGTCCGCTGGACGCCGCGAACGCGAAGCATCTGTTCAGCGATGACCCGGGTAGGGCAGTCAGCTCTCAATACGACCTCGTCGTCGACGGCAACGAGCTCGGCGGCGGGAGCATCCGGATATACAACCGCGCGATGCAGGAGCGCGTGTTCGAGGTGCTCGGCATCTCGAAGGCCGAGGCCGCGACGCGCTTCGGCGCGCTTCTCGACGCGCTCGAATATGGCGCGCCGCCCGAGGGTGGCATCGCGACAGGCATGGACCGGACCGTGATGGTCCTCGCCGGTCTCGCAAACGCGCGCGAGACGATCGCGTTCCCGAAGACGCAGACCGGCTTCGACCCGCTGCTCGACGCGCCCGCCGAGCTGGATGACAAACTCCTCGAGGAGCTCGGGCTGCGCGTGATCAAGAGACCGGATAAGAGCTAGCGGACCACACCGGCGACGACGTAGTTGATGGGCGTCGCCGGCGCGAAGCGCAGCATGCGTTTGAGGTCGTACAGCTCGACCTTGTTCGTCGGTGTTGCTGCGAGCAGGGCGTCTGTTCCGATCATCCTCAGAACGGTGCCGACGAGCTCCACCTGCCAAATGACGCGACCGTCGGGCGCCAGCCGCAGCAGCGTGCCGCGCTGGCCCTGCGGCCCGCGCACGATCACAGTGCGTGGCTCCTCGTAGAAAGCACGCAGCTGCTCGAGCAGGGTCCACTCGCCGGACCTCGCC
>DATDEH010000026.1 GCA_036523395.1 Candidatus Limnocylindria bacterium
CCGCCAGGACCGCCGATGCCGCGGCGTGCTCCGATCATTCGTTCAGTCTATGGAGGTCAGCGGCTCGCGATGCGGCCGAGGATGAGGCGCCGCGGCGCTACCCGTCGCGCGCTCCACCGGAACGCCGCGCGGATCTCACTGGTCGCGTCCGCATCCCCTGGCTTGACGGAGACGTGGACCTCCGCATAAGGCTGTCCGCGCTCGACGCGGTCGCCGACCTTGGCGTGCAGGACCACGCCCGTACGTAGATCGATCGGGTCGCCTTTCTTCTCGCGGCCCGCGCCCAGCCGCACCGATGCCATGCCGACGCGGTCCGCCGCGATCGCGGCGACGAACGCGGTGCGACTCGCGACGAGGCGCTCCACACGCGGCGCGTGCGGGAGCCGGCTCGGGTCATCGACCGCGCGTGCGTCGCCCCCCTGCGCGGCCACAAGGTCGCGAAGCTTGGCGAGCCCGCTCCCATCGGCGAGCGCGCGATCGACCGCGGCGAGGGCGCTCTTCGTGTCGCGCGACTTGCGCCCGCGCACGAGCATCTCCGCGGCGGCAACACGAGCGAGCTTCACCAGATCCGCGGGCCCGCGACCGCGCAGCGTCTCGATCGCTTCGGCGACCTCCAGCGCGTTGCCGACCGCGCGTCCAAGCGGCTGCTCCATATCGGTGAGCTCGCAGGTGACCGCGAGGCCATGCGCGACGCCGATCGCGACCATCGCTCGCGCGAGCGCGCGCGCGGACGGGAGATCCTTCATGAAGGCGCCGCTGCCGACCTTCACGTCGAGCACGACGGCCTGCGCGCCGGCGGCGATCTTCTTCGACATGATGCTCGAGGCGATGAGGGGGATCGCCGGCACGGTGCCGGTCGTATCGCGCAGCGCATAGAGGAGTCCGTCCGCCGGCGCGAGCTCTTTCGTCTGGCCGGTGACGACGATGCCGATCCGGCCGAGCTGCGCCAGGAACTCCGCGGTCGTGAGATCGACGCGGTAGCCGGCGAACGATTCGAGCTTGTCGAGCGTCCCTCCGGAGAAGCCAAGGCCGCGTCCGCTCATCTTCGCGACGGGAAGGCCGCACGCGGCGACGAGCGGCGCAACGACGAGCGTGGTCTTGTCCCCCACTCCGCCGGTGGAGTGCTTGTCGACCACGCGACCGAAGCGCGAGAGATCGAGGCGCTCGCCCGAGCCGACCATGCTCGCGGTCAGGGCCGCCGTTTCCTTCGCGTCCATGCCGCGCCACACCACCGCCATGAGGAAGGCGGACATCTGATAGTCGGGGACCTCGCCTCTCGTGTAGCCCTGTATGAGGTGGTCGATCTCCTCGGCGGTGAGCTTCCCACCGTCACGCTTGCGCTCGATGAGCTCGACGACCCGCACTACCAGCCGCGTGAGGCCGGGCACGGCATCGGAATGCGCGGTGCCGTAAGCGGCGTCACAGCCGGGCGACCACGCCTTTGATCACATTGCCGAGACGCGCGCCCGCCCTGTTCGCCACCGCGAGGACTTCCTCGTGCGTGACGTGCTGGATCAGGCCGGGGATCCCGGTCGCCATGTCGGTGACGGTCGAGATCGCGAGGATGCGCATACCCATGTGACGCGCGACGAGCACTTCCGGGACGGTGCTCATGCCGACGGCGTCGGCGCCGAAGCTGCGCAGCATGCGCAGCTCCGCGGGCGTCTCGAAGTTCGGGCCGGCGACCGCGACGTACACGCCCTCCTTGAGCTTCGGGTCGACCGCATGCGCGAGCCTCCGCAGCTCCTCGGTGTAGGCACCGACCATGTCGGGGAATCGCGGACCGAGCGTGTCGTCGTTCGCGCCGCGCAGCGGATTCGTTCCCATGAAGTTGATGTGGTCGCTCATGACCATGAGGTCGCCGTTCTCGTACGACGGATTCAGCCCGCCGCACGCGTTCGTGAGGATGATCGTGTCGATGCCCCACGCCTTGAACACGCGGACCGGGAACGCGACGTCCTGGATGTCGTAGCCCTCGTAGTAGTGGAGCCGTCCCTTCATCACAGCGACGGGCCTTCCTTCGAGCGTGCCAACGACAAGCTCGCCGGCATGGCCCGGTGCGGTGCTGCGATGCCAGCCCGGGATCATCGCGTACGGGATGCGGTCCGCGTCGCGCACGTCGTCGGCGAGCCCGCCGAGTCCGCTGCCCAGGACGATGGCGACGACCGGCTGGTGTTTCGTCTTCGCTCGGATCGCATCGACTGCGGCCTTCGCGTCGCTCATGTGCCCGGCTCCTTCAGGATCTTCTCGCGGAGCAGCGAAAGGAACGGACGCGCGTGCGACGTGCGCACGAACTTCGCGACGGTCTCCGAGCGCCGCACCGCGATCCGATCACCGGATCGCAGGTCGTGCTCCTCTTGACCGTCGATCGAGATCCTCGCCGGATCCTGCACCTCGAGCTCGATGCGCTGGTCGGGATCGAACGCGACGGCGTTGCCGAACGAGAGATGCGGCGCGATCGGCACGAGCATGATCGCCTGCGAGCTCGGGAGGATGAGCGGACCGCCGACCGAGAAGCCGTACGCGGTGCTGCCCGTCGCCGTCGCGACGATGACGCCGTCGGCCCAGTAGACGATGAGTGGCTCGCCATCGACGCGGACCGCGACGTGGATCGAGCGCACCGCCGCGCCGCGCGCGACCACCACGTCATTGAGCGCGAGGAAGCGCATCTCAGTTCCCTCACGGGAGAGCCGCGCGTCGAGCAGCGTTCGCTCCTCGACTTTGTGGCGGCCGGCCGCGACGTCGGCGATCGCCGAGTCGAGATCGTCGATCGTGATCGTCGTCAGGAAGCCAAGGCGCCCAAGATTCACGCCGAGCATCGGGATGCCAAGCGGCGACATCGCGCGCGCCGCACGGAGCATGGTGCCGTCGCCGCCGAGGATGCAGGCGATCGTCGCGCCCTTCGCGCCCGCTCCGGCCTCGGGCGTGTCGAGGTGGACGTCCACGACCTCATGGCCCGCGGCACGCATGCGCTGCGCGGCATCGCGCGCTTGCCGCACGGCATCGGACCGGTCCGGCCGGACGCACAGCGCGACCTTCACGCGGCCGCTCGCTCCGCAGCAGCGCGCAGCTCGGCGGCGGCGAGACCCGGATCGCCCTTCACCGCATGCACGAAGATCTCGCGATTGCCTTCGCGCCCGGCGACGCGCGAGGCGGCGGCGGCGATGACGCCGGAACCCTCGCGCGCGAAGTGCTCGGCGACCGCGACCACCGTGTCCGCGCGCGCTTTGTCGTCGCGGACGATGCCGCCTTTCTCCACCGCGTCCCGGCCGGCCTCGAACTGCGGCTTCACGAGGGCGACGATGGCGCCGCCGTCGCGAAGATGGCGGAACGACGGCGGCAGCGCCAAGCGCAGCGAGATGAACGAGAGATCGGCCACGATGAGGTCCACCGGCTCCGGGAGATCGAAGCCCTCGCGGGCATTGATGCCCTCCATGACACGCACGCGCGGATCGCTGCGCAGCTTCCAATCGAGCTGCCCTTTGCCAACGTCGACGTCATAGACGCGGGAGGCTCCGCGCTGCAGCAGGCAATCAGTGAAGCCACCGGTCGACGAGCCCACATCGAGCGCGACCGCGCCGGCCACGTCGAGGCCGAAGTCGGCGAGAGCGCCTTCGAGCTTCTCGCCGCCGCGCGAAACAAAGCGCGGCCCGCCTTCGATGGTGACGACGGCATCCTCCTCCACTGGCGCGGCGGCGCGGTCGGCGCGGTCACCGGACACACGGACCGCGCCGGCGAGGATCAGCGCTTGAGCGCGTTCGCGGCTCGGTGCGAGCTCACGCTGCACCAGCAGCTGATCGAGCCGTACCCGACGCTTCACGCGGCGATTCTCGCGTATTTCGCATACTGCGACCGGTGCCGAAGCGTCTGCCACGCGCGCGAACCCTGAAGGGGGAGCCGAAGCTCTCCTATTACGACTCCGCGGGCGGCCTGCCGGGCGAGCCGCCGATCCTTCTCATCCACGCGAGCCTCTATCGCTCGGAGGACTGGGAGAACATCTTCCCGCGGCTCGCGACGCGCTACCGCGTCGTCTCGTACGACCAGCGAGGTCACGGCCGCAGCGAGCGCGCGCAGAGCTACGAGCTTCGCGCCTTCGCGGACGACGCCGTCCGCGTCCTGCGTGAGGTCGTGAAAGCGCCCGCGGTGGTCATCGGCCATTCGCTCGGCGCGGTCACCGCGCTTGTCGCCGCGGCCGACGCGCCCGAGCTCGTACGAGCGCTCGTGCTCGAGGATCCGCCCCTGAGGTACGGCACGCCGTGGGAGCGCGAGCGCTACCAGGGGCTGCGCGACGCGCTCGACGCGCGCGAGGACCCGAAGGCGTTCCTGAAAGCGGTCGAGAAGCGCCTGCTCCCCTCACCCGGGCCGCACGGCGAGCGCACCTACGGAGAGATGCGCGGCTTCTACGCCGCGGACCGCGTCGCGACGTACTTCAGGGACGTCGACCCAGCGTTCCTCGACTGGCGGATGTCCAGCGCGGACCCGAGCGCGTCGCTCATCGCGGCCTCCATCACCAAGGTGAGCGCACCGCTCCTCGTCGTGACGGGCGAGCCGCGGCTCGGCGCGGCGTTCGATGACTCCGCGGAGTTCATGCTGAAGCGGCAGATCAAAGACCTCACGGTGAGACGTTTTCCCGGCCACGGCCATGTCGTGCATGGGTTCCGACCCGAGCCGTTCCTGGAAACGCTCGAGCCGTTCCTTCGCCGCGTCCGTACGGCCTGAGTCCTACGAGGTCCGCTCCTTCGCCTGCTTCTGCAGCGCGTCCGCGAGCTGGGTGATCCGTAGCTCGGCGGCGTCGAGCTTCTTCGCGCCGCGCTCGTAGAGACGCAGCCCCTCTTCGTAGAGACGCACCGCCTCGTCGAGGTCGAGCGAGGGATCCTCGAGCCGGTCGGCGATCGCCTCGAGACGCGTGAGGGCTTCTTCGATGCTCGGCTCGGCCTCAGCCACTCTTCTCCACCTTCTCTACCGTGACATCCGCGCGTCCGTCGCGCATGCGCAGTCTCGCGCCTTCGCCTGGCAGTAGCGTGGCGACCGATGCGCGCACGCGCCCGTCCGCGCCCTCGACGATCGCGTAGCCGCGCCCGAGCACCTTCAGCGGCGACAACGCCTCGAGACGGCGATGTGCTGCGACGAGCCGCTGGCGGCGCGACGGCACCAGGCGCGACACGGCGCGGTCGAGCAGGCGCCGGCCTTCGTCAAGCTGCTGCCGCAGCGCGGCGACCTTCGCGGGCGGCGCGCGACGCTCGACCAGCCGGCGCGCTTCGATGAGCCGCCGCCGGCGACCCTCGAGCGCTTCGCGCATGCGCGTCGTGACGCGGCGCCACAGCCGCTCCGCGGCGACCTGGTGACGCGTCGAGTCGGGCACGACGAGCTCCGCGGCGACCGATGGCGTCGGCGCGCGCACGTCCGCGGCGTGGTCCGCCAGCGTCACGTCGGTCTCGTGCCCGACGCCGCAGACGACCGGCCTGGGGAAGCGCGCGATCGCGCGCACCAGCGCCTCGTCGTTGAACGCGGCGAGATCCTCGCTCGGGCCGCCGCCACGCGCGATGATCACGACGTCCAGGTCGCGCAGCTGCCCGAGCCCGTCGAGCGCGCCGATGAGCGACTCGACCGCGCCGATGCCCTGCACCTGTGCGGGAGCGAGGATCAGCTCGACGCGCGGATCGCGACGCGCGACGACGGTCTGCACGTCGCGCCAGGCGGCGCCGATCGGGCTCGTCACGACCCCGACACGTCGCGGCGTTGGCGGGAGCGCGCGCTTCCGCTCCTGCGCGAAGAGGCCCTCGGCGGTGAGCCGCCGCTTGAGCGCCTCGAGGCGCAGGTACGCATCGCCGGCGCCCGCCGGACGGACATCGTCGATGCGGAGCTGGCAGCGGCCCTCACGGTGATAGAACTCGACCCACCCGTGCGCGAGGACCTTGGCGCCGTCGCGCGGCGTGAGCGCGATCTGCGCAGCCTGCGATGCGAAGAGCACCGACTGCAGCTGACCGACGTTGTCGCGCAGCGTGAAGTAGACGTGACCCGCCGGCGATACGCGAGCTTGCGAGACTTCGCCTTCGACCCAGAGGTCCTTGAACTCGTCGCCCGATTGGATGTGCTCGGCCAGCCGGATGGCGAGCTGCCCGACACGCAGGACGTCCTTAGGCGCGCTCGAGGTACTCACCCGTCCGCGTGTCGACCTTGATCTTGTCCCCCGCCTTCACGAACAGCGGAACGTTGACCTTGAGCCCGGACTCGAGCGTCGCCGGCTTCGTCGCGCCGGTCGCGGTGTCGCCCTTGAGACCGAAATCCGTCGAGGCGACGGTCATCACGATCGATGCCGGCATGTCGACACCGATGGGGTCGCCCTCGTACTCGTTGAGGGTGACCTCCATGCCGTCGGTGAGGTAATTCACGGCGTCACCGAGCTGGTCGGCATCGAGCGCGATCTGGTCGTACGTCTTCGTATCCATGAAGTGGTAGTGCGTGCCGTCCTTGTACATGAACTGCACGATGCGGTGGTCGAGGCGGGCGCGCTGGAAGCGCTCGCCGGCCTGGACCGTCTTCTCGATGAGATCACCTTTGCGCACGTTGCGCAGCTTCATGCGCACCTGCGCACTGCCGCGTCCCATCTTGATGTGCTGGAATTCGACGATCTGGTAGAGCTGCCCGTCGATCTCGACGGTGATGCCGCGTTTGATCTCACCGGTGCTTATCACTGCTTCCTCGTCTCCTCGATGAGCCAGCGAAGCGCGACCTCGTAGCCCACGACACCCAGGCCGATCACCTGGTTGCCGGTCACGTCCGCAAGATAGCTATGGTGACGGAATGGCTCGCGCTTCGTGACGTCGCTGATGTGCACCTCGACGACCGGGAATTTGCAGGCCGCGACTGCGTCACGCAGGACGACCGACGTGTGGGCGAGTCCTCCAGGATTGATGATGGCACCATCGGCCGCGGCTTGCTGCTGCAGGAAGTCGATGAGCGCTCCCTCGTGGTTCGACTGGAAGGCCACCAGCGTCGCGCCACCCTCGCGCGCGACCGCTGTGCAACGGGCAACGACCTCATCGAGCGTGGTCGTGCCGTAGATCTGGGGCTCGCGCGTGCCCAGCGTGTTCAGGTTGGGCCCGTTCACGAGTAGATAGCGCTTCATGCGGCACGACCCTGCACGAGCCGGGCGGCCTCGCGAAGCGTCCGCTCGCCGACATCGGTGACCTCGCTGAACAGTCCCACGCGCCGTGGAAGGATCCAGCGCACCTTGCCCGCGCGCGCCTTCTTGTCACGCTGGAGGTAGGTCCAGACGTCGCGCGTGAGGTGGGCGCGGATGGGCAACCGGGCACGCGCAAGCAGCCGCTCGATGTCGATCCGCAGTGAGCGGGGGGCGAGCCCGAGCGTCTCGGAGAGCGCCGAGGCGAACACGAGGCCGATCGCGACAGCCTCCCCGTGCGTCACGCGGTAGCTCGACGCGGCCTCGTACGCGTGCCCCAGGGTATGGCCGAAGTTCAAGAGCTCGCGCAGGCCCGTCTCGCGCGGATCGAGCGTGACGATGCCGGCCTTCACCTCGGCCGCGAGCGCGACAGTCGTGAGCTGGGGCCCGATATCGCCGCGCAGCACGGCGTCCAGCGAGCGCTCGACGTGCGCGACCGCGTCGCGGTCCGCGAGGAACGCACTCTTGACGACCTCCGCGAGGCCCGAGGACAGCTGACGCTGCGGCAGCGTCGCGAGGACGCCGGCGTCCGCGAACACCGCGTCGGGCGGATGGAACGCGCCGACCAGGTTCTTGCCTTCGGCGATGTCGATCGCCGTCTTTCCGCCGATCGCGGCGTCGACCATTGCGAGGAGCGTCGTCGGAGCGTGCGCGACGCGCACGCCGCGCTGGAACGTCGCGGCGGCGAACCCCGCGGCGTCACCCACCGCACCGCCGCCGAGCGCGACGATCCCACCGTCGCGCCCAAGTCCGCCTGACGCGAGGTCGCCCCAGAGTTTCGCGATCGCGCGAACGGACTTCGCACTCTCGCCGGTCGGCAGTCGCAGCGCGATCGGATCGAGGCCGGCATGCGTGAGGGAGCGCAACAGACGCGCCTCGTATCGCGCGGCCGCGACGGGCTCGCTCACGACGGCGATGCGCCCTGACCAACCGAGATCGGCGAGGTGCGTGCCGACCTGGTCGAGGAGTCCTGCGCGGACGAGGACGGGATACGGACGCTCGCCGCCGACATCGACGCGGATGCCGCGCGCCGCGACGAGCCAGGCCGCGATAGCGTCCGCGGAGTCATCGGCCGTCGGGTCGCGGTCCACGTCGAAGATGACGTCGGCATCCGCGTACGCGACCTTTCGCTCGCGCAGAACGGATCGCGCGCGGTCCCCCGGCGCCACATCCTGATTCGGCCGCTTCGCCATCGTCGCGGCGATCCCCGCGGTGACGCGCGCCACCGAGCCGCGCAGCCCGATGATCAGGCCGAGCTCGCGCATCCGCCTCCGGTTCTCC
>DATDEH010000027.1 GCA_036523395.1 Candidatus Limnocylindria bacterium
CGCGCTCGTCATGGGCACCTTCACGATCCTGTGCGCGCTGGCACCGAACTTCGCGACGCTCGTGGCCGCACGCGCGGTGGCGGGCATCGGCGGATCGCTGATCTTCCCGAACGCCAACGCGCTCGTCGGCGATCTGTTCGCGTATCGCGAGCGCGGCCGCGCGATGTCGACGGTGATCGGCTTCAACACGATGGCGAGCGTCGTGGGAGTGCCGGTCGCGGGTGTCGTGGCCGAAGCCACGAGCTGGCGCGTTTCGGTGGGACTCGTTGGTGTCATCGCGATCGCCGCAGGCATAGGCCTCGCGGTGTTCCTCCGTCCGACGAAGACCGACCTGAGCGAGGATCGGATCTGGGTGATGTATCGCCTGATCCTCGGCAACCCGTCCGCAGTTGCCGCGATCATCTCGAGCTTCCTGGGTTCGCTCTACTGGTTCACCTGGATCACGTACCTGGTCGTGTTCTTCCAGCACACGTACGGCCTGAGCGAGGGCACGGCGTCGACGTATTCGCTCACGCTCGGGCTGGGCGTCCTCATCGGGAGCCAGATCGGTGGGCGCATCGGAGACCGCATCGGGCACCGACGCGTCGTCGCGGGAACGATCGTCGCATCGGGTGTGATTCTGCTCGCGCTCACCAACGCGCCGCCGCCGCTGCTCGCGGCCGCGGTGATGAACCTCGTGCTCTCGGCGGTCATCGGTGCGCGTTTCGCGACGAACACCACGCTGCTCACGGAGCAGGTGCCCGAGGCGCGCGGGACTCTCTTCGCGCTCTCCTCGTCGACAGCGTCGCTCTCGATCGTCGTCGGGGCCACCATAGGCGGTTTCTTCGTCGACACGCTTGGCTTCGGCGCGATCGGCGTGTTCTGCATGGGCGCCGCGCTGCTCTCATGCGTCATCGTTCTCGCATTCGTGAGGGAAGACCCGCTCGAGGTCGATCTGGGCACGGCCTGAGCCAATCGTTGCGCAGTTGTTACCTCGTGTCGGCACGGCCGACAGGCGTCCGGCATCCATCCTGCCCGTCACCTTGACCGCACCTGAAAGGAGCTGGCCATGGCGCGCAGAACTGGTGGTGGCATGACGGTGGCCGAGGCCGGCCGCATGGGCGGTCGCCTTGTCAGCGAAAGGTACGGTCCTGAGTTCTATGAGCGGATCGGCAAGAAGGGCGGCTCGAGCACCGCTACGAAGTACGGTCCCGAGTTCTTCGGCCGCATCGGCAAGAAGGGCGGCAAGGCCGTGACCGCGAAGTACGGTCCGGGTCACTTCGAGCGGATCGGCCGCAAGGGCGGACAGAAGGTCGCGGATCTCATCGAGCGCGCGAAGGCGATGGACGCCGTGGAGAAGCCGCGCCCGGTCGAGCGACCGGCGGTGGAAGACCGTGTCGAAGAAGAGGTCGGCCGCTAGCCGACGCACCTAGACTCGCGGGCGATGGGGAAGGAAGTTCGGCTCGGCACGCGCGTCGTCCGTTCGGCGCGTTCTCTCCCTGCCGGCGAAGGCATCCCGGTGGCGCCGCCCCTCGTGCAGAGCGTCGCGTT
>DATDEH010000028.1 GCA_036523395.1 Candidatus Limnocylindria bacterium
GTCGCGTTCGAGTGCACGGGCAGCACACGAGCGCTGAACGAGGCTATCCGTGTCGTCCGCCGGCGCGGCACCGTTGTCGCGGTCGGCTTCTACCAAGGCGAGGCCGCCGGGCTGTTCCTTGGAGACGAGTTCCACCACAACGGCGTCGAAGTGCGGTCAGGCCAGATCGGGAATCTGCATCCGCGCTGGGAGATCGGCGCCCTGCGCGCGTTCGGCATCGACCTCGCGTGCCGTGGTGCGGTGATCCTCGGCGGCTTGCCGCGTGTATCAGTACCAGTCGAGGAAGCCGCCGATGCCTTCGGGCTGCTCGCGCGACCCGCGGATGTTCTGCAAGTCGCGTTTTCGTACCGAGCGGCATAGAGTCACGGCAACCTCGAGGGGAGGTAACGAGATGAGACGTTCCCGTGGCCTGCGCGCGTACGGCATCGCCGGCGCGCTCGCGATCCTTCTCACCGCGTGCTCCACAACAGGCGCCCCGACGGGCGGCGGCGCACCGACCGCTACCGGCCCGACCGCGACCGATGCGGGTAAGAGCTTCGTCTTTGCTTCGACGCAGTTCTCGCCGGTCACCGAGCAGGAAGCGATGCGCAAGAAGATCCTCGCCGCCTGGAACGGCGCATCCGTCGAGTTCATCACCGACCAGGAGCCCGTGATCATCGACCGCATCACGGTCGAGTCGAAGGCCGGCGGCACGGGTCAGATCGGGATCGTCGGACTCGAGAACGGACAGTACGGCTCGCTCGTCGCCGCGAACTACCTGAACGACCTTTCGAAGGTGGTCACGCGGAACGCCGACAAGAAGATCAACAGCGATATGCTCACGCTGGGCAAGTTCGGCGGCAGCACACAGCTGTACGTGCCGTGGATGCAGGCGACGTACTTCCTCGCCGCGAACAAGAAGGCGCTGCAATACCTGCCTGCCGGCGCCGACGTCAACGCCCTCACCTACGACCAACTCATCGCGTGGGCCAAGAACATCTTCGAGAAGACCGGACAGAAGCGGTTCGGGTGGCCGGTCGGGACGAACGGCCTCATCCACCGTCTGCTCCAGGGTTACTGGTATCCGTCGTTCACCGGCGGACTCGTGACCACCTACAAGAGCGCCGAGGCCGCGGCGATGTGGGGGAAGATCAAGGAGCTCTGGCAGTACTCCAATCCGCAGTCGACCACCTATGCCTTCCTGCAGGAGCCGCTGCAGTCCGAAGAGGTGTGGGTCGGCATCGACCACGCCGCACGGCTGATCAACGTCCTCAAAGCGAAGCCCGATGACTTCATCGCGGCGCCCGCGCCCGCCGGCCCCAAGGGCCGCTACTACATGAGCGTCGTCATCGGTCTCGGGATCCCGAAGACGACACCGAACGCGAGTGGGGCGGAGAACCTCATCGACTACCTGCTCAAGCCCGAGACGCAGATCACCACGCTTCGCGAGAACAGCTTCTTCCCAGTGACGAACGTCACGATGCCGACCGACCTCGACAAGGGACTCAAGCTCGAGGCCGATGCCGTAGCGAAGCAGGCGGCGGCGAGTGACGCCAAGGTCGTGCCGCTGCCCGTCGGCCTCGGTGCCAAGGGCGGCGACTTCAACACCGCCATCCTCAACACCTTCCAGCGGATCATCGTGAAGGGCGAGGACATCCAGACCGTGCTCAACGAGCAGGCGGCCATCATCAACAAGGTCATGACCGACGCGAATGCGAAGTGCTGGGGGCCGGACGGAACGTCCACCGGCCCCTGCCAGGTGAAGTGATCAGGCTTTAGGACATGATGCGGATGCGAGCGCGAACGGAAGACATCCTTCCGTTCGCGCTCCTCCTACCGTCGCTGGTCTACCTCGGCCTGCTGATCCTCATCCCGATGGTGCAGGCCCTGCTGCTGGCCGTCCAGGCGGACAACGGCGCGCTCACCACCGAGTTCTTCGAGCGCATGACGGGCGATGTCAACTTCAGCGACGCCTGGCGGAACACGCTGCTCCTGCTCGTCCTGATCGTTCCGCTGCAGATCGTCCTCGCGCTGGCGATGGCCCTGCTCATCCACTCGCGCTTCAAAGGCCACGGCATCTTCCTCTACATCTACGCGATCCCGCTGGCGATCTCCGATCTCGCCGCGGGCATCCTCTGGCTCTCGGTCTTCACCGAGCGTGGCTATCTCAACACCATCGGCCAGGGCGTCGGCATCATCGGGACGCCGCCCGTCTACTTGTCGTTCGAGAACTTCGGCGGCCTTCTCGCAGCGATCGTCATCGCTGAGTCGTGGCGCGCGACGGCGATCGTCATGGTCATCCTCGTCGCGGGCCTGCAACTCATCCCACGCGACTACTTCGAAGCCGCCGATCTCTTCGGCGCGAACCGCATCCGCCGCACGCTCCACGTCGTCCTGCCGCTCCTGCGGCCGAGCCTCCAGTCGGCGCTGATCATCCGCACGATCTTTGCGTTCCAAACGTTCGCGGTCGTGCTCGCGCTGGCCGGGCGCAATCTCCCGGTCATCGCCGCCGAGGCGTATAGCTGGTACGCGAACAACCGCAATGCGCACCTCGCCGCGACATACGCGCTGCTCCTGATGGGCCTGACGATCGCGTTCACGATCGTCTACCTCCGCGTCCTGGGCCTCCGCGAGGCCGAGGTGAAGCGCGCATGAACGCACGCACGTGGGATCGGACACTGATCTACGGGAGCGCGATCCTGCTCGCACTCTGGGTCGTCGTGCCGTTCTACCTGATCTTCCTTTCGGCGTTCAGCCGCCCGGACGACGTCTTCGTCTACCCGAAGCCACTCCTACCCACGAACTTCTCGACCGCGACGATGGAGTTCTTCCTGCAGTCGACCGGCGTGTTCGCCTCGGTCATCAACAGCATCGCCGTCGCGGTCATCACGATCGTCCTCAGCCTCGCGCTCGGCGCTCCGGCAGGCTACGCGCTCGCGCGCTTCACCTTCCGCGGACGGCAGGGCTTCCAGCTGATCGTGCTCGCCACGAAGATGTTCCCGGTCGCGATCCTCTCCATCCCCCTCGCCGTGACCTTCGTGAAGCTCGGTCTGTACGACAACGTGTTCGGCGTCGCGCTGGTCCACACCGCGATGGCGCTGCCCTTTGTGATCCTCGTGACGCTCGGCGTGTTCGCCGGCGTCTCGAACGAGCTCGAAGAGGCGGCGATGACGCTGGGCTGCTCACGCTTCACGGCGTTCCTACGCATTGCGCTCCCACTCGCGCTGCCCGGACTCGCCGCGGCGGCGATCTTCACGTTCGTGATCTCATGGAACGAGGTCTTCGCGGCGTCGATCCTCACGCTCCGCCAACGTACCCTGCCGGCGCAGGTGCTATCCGCGCTGCAGCAGTCGCCGCTGTACTTCAAGTTCGCGGGCGGATTCTTCATGGTCATGCCAGCGGTCGTCTTCATCTTCTTCATGCGCCGGTATCTCCTGAACCTGTGGGGAGGGCGCTGAGCGATGGCCGGGATCCGCATCGAGAACGTGACGAAGATCTTCGGGAAGTCGCCCGCGTTGAAGGACGTGAGCCTCGATGTGAAAGATGGGGAGTTCCTGGTGCTCCTCGGTCCGTCGGGCTGCGGCAAGACGACGCTGCTGCGCTGCATCGCAGGCCTCGAACATGTCGACGAGGGAAAGGTGTTCATCGGCGAGAAGGACGTCACCGATCTCGCGCCGCGCGCGCGTGAGATCGCGATGGTGTTCCAGAGCTACGCCGTCTTCCCGCATATGACCGTCAAGGACAACATCGGCTTCGGCCTGCGCATGCACAGGCGCCCCAAGCCGGAGATCGATCGCCGGGTGCGCGAGGGCGCTGCCCTTCTTCAGCTCGAGCGGTTCCTCGATCGCTATCCGGCGCAGCTCTCGGGTGGACAGCGGCAGCGCGTGGCCGTCGCCCGCGCGATCGTGATGGACGCGCCGGTCCTGCTCATGGACGAGCCGCTGTCGAACCTCGACGCCCTGCTCCGGCTTCAGGCGCGCGCCGACCTCAAGCGCCTTCACCGCGAGGTCCGCCGGACCACCGTGTACGTGACGCACGACCAGGTCGAGGCCATGAGCATGGGCGACCGCATCGC
>DATDEH010000029.1 GCA_036523395.1 Candidatus Limnocylindria bacterium
GCGCGCGGCAGCGAGCCGTAGCGCTCGAGGGCGAGACAGAGCGCCGCCGCCTGGCCGGGAACGCTCACGGAGGTCGCGCCGTCGACGTTCGCGCCGCCCTTCACGGCGGGCCACAGGTACATGCCCGCACGCGAGCCGTCACCGACGAGCTCGAACATGTCGGGCCGCGCGGCGAGCGGCGCGCGCGTGGGCCCTTCGATCGAGACGACGGCGCCGTCGGCGCGACGGATGACGAGGCCGGCGATCCCGCCGATGCCGCTCGTGAATGGCTCGACGACGCCCATCACGAACGCGGCCGCGACCGCCGCGTCGACGGCGTTACCTCCGTCGCGCAGCATCTCGATGCCCGCCTCGGCCGCGAGGTGGTGCTCCGCGGTGACCATCCCGCCGCGAGCCACTGGCTCGGTCTTGGAGTGCCGCCACTGGCTGCGGACGTCGGTCATGCGCGCGGATACTAGGCGTGAGATGCGGTATGCCGCCGTGGGCTTCGATCTCCTCACCGCGCTGCTCGACTCGTGGTCGCTGTTCTCGGATGTCGCGGGCGGTCGTGAGCTGGGCATACGCTGGCACGCCGCGTCGCAGTCGTCGCTGCGCGGGAGACCGTATCGCCCGTTCGAGGACATCGTGCGTGATGCCGCGGCCACTGTCGGCATCGACGGGTCGAAGGCCGACGAGCTGCTGCGGCGCTGGGGCGAGTCCGTGCCGTGGCCCGACGTGCCCGACGTTCTCGCGCGTCTGGATTCGTACACCCGGTTCATCGTCACGAACTGCTCGGAGCGTCTCGGCACGCTGGCAGCCGCGCGCGCGGGCAGGTTCGACCTCGTGATGACCGCGGAACGCGCCGGCGCGTACAAGCCGGATCCGCGCCCGTACCGCGCGGCGCTGGACGCGCTCACCTTGCAGCGACAGCGCGTGCTTTTCGTCGCGGGATCGGCGCACGACGTCGGCGGCGCGTCGCGCGCCGGGATGGACGTGTACTGGGCGAACCGCGGTCGCGTCCCGGCGCCGGCCGACGCGACGGCGCTGCGCGAGGAACCGGACCTCCGCGGCCTCACCGAAGTGCTGGAGGGTTAGCGATCCCCATCGGCCGCGACGCCATCGTGCTGCGCGACGACGGTCTGCCGTGCGATCCGCGAACGGACCTCGACTGGCTTGACTGGGTCGCAGCGGGCGAAACGCGCAACTGGTGCCGGAACGACCTGCTGCTCGACTGGCTCAACGAGTACCCGACGATCCACGGCTTCCTGCGCGACGACCAGCTTCCCGGTTACGACGAGACGTTCGACCTCGGGCGCTTCCTCATGCGGCAGGGACGCGCGTTCGAGAAGGCGGTCCTCGCCGGTCTCGCGCAGCGCTGGGAGCTCGTCCGCATCACCCACCGACCCGATGAGGCGCGGCTTCTCTCTGCCGCTATCGCGACACACGAGGCGATGGAGGCGGGGGTGCCGATCGTCGCCGCC
Organism: Candidatus Limnocylindria bacterium; assembly: GCA_036523395.1. NCBI lineage: Bacteria > Bacillati > Chloroflexota > Candidatus Limnocylindria > Candidatus Limnocylindria bacterium. The sequence goes on from DATDEH010000029.1 coordinate 1,461, forward strand.
GGTGTCGTGCGCGATCCGGAGCTTCGGATGTTCGGTGTCGTGGACCTGCTCGTCCGCTCCGACGTGCTCGGCCAGCTCTCACCCGGCGCCTTCGTCGGCGACCCGCTCGAGCTCGCGGCGATCGGCCTCTCGCACGGGCGGCACTACCGCGTCGTCGATGTGAAGTTCAAGACGCTCGAACTTCTGAGGACAGGCGGACTGTCCACATCGCCCAGCGATCTCGACACGCTCGCGCAGGCGTGGGTCTACAACGAGGCGCTCGGCCGGATGCAGGGCTACACGCCGCCGGCGTCGTACGTCGCGGGCCGCGCGTGGAAGCAGGGCGAGGACCGCGGCGATCGAGCGTGGGATCGCCTCGCGCGCGTCCCGCACGACACGTTGGTGCGTGGCCGCAACGCGGATCTCGGCGAGGTCGTTCAGCAGGCCGCGGCGTGGATCCGGCGACTGCGGACGGAGGGCGCGGAGTGGCGTGTCCTTCCCCTCCCCTCGGTCCCGGAGCTGTGGCCGAACATGAAAGCGGGCCAGGATGGTCCGTGGCACGACGCGAAGACGAAGATCGGCGCGGCGCTCGCCGATCTCACGATGCTTCCGCGCGTCAATGCGACACATCGCGCGCGCGCGCATGACGCGGGCGTGACGCGCTGGGATGATCCACGCGTGTCGTCGCTTCTCCTTGGGATCAGCAGCGAGAAGGAAGCGGCGATCATCGATGCGGTGCTCGCGGTGAACCGGCCAGGCGGCGAGACCGTTCGGCCGGAGCGCATGGTCGTCGCGCCGCAGGTCTGGCGGCAGCGCGCGCCGGTCGAGGTCTTCGTCGACTTCGAGTTCCTACCCGACCTGAACGACGACTTCGCCGCGTTCCCGCGCAAGGGTGGTCAATCGATGATCTTCCAGATCGGCTGCGGCACGTATCGGGGCGCGCAGTGGCGTTTCGAGCAATTCACGGTGGACGACCTGTCCCTTGGCGCGGAGGCGCGGATGATCGACGCATGGCTCGCGCACGTGCACGGCATCGCTCGCGAAGCCGGCTGCGAGGTGGTAGACGCGCGACTCGTGCACTGGTCGCCGGCCGAGACGAGCAACTTCGAGCGCGCATACGACAACGCGAGGGCGCGCCATCCCGATCGCGACTGGCCCGTCCTCACCTGGTTCGATCTGCTCCACGAGGTCGTGCAGGCCGAGCCGCTCGTCGTGCGCGGCGCGTTCTCGTTCTCGCTGAAGCCGATCGCGAGGTCGCTGCATGCCCTCGGCCACATCCAGACCGACTGGGGCGAGGGTCTGGCCGACGGCGCGGGCGCGATGGCTGGTGCGTGGAATGCCGCGGTCGAAGCGAAGCGCAAGGGCGTGACGCTCGGCGCGACCGACGTCATGGGGGAGATCGCGCGCTACAACGAGGTCGACTGTCGCGTCATGGCGGAGATCCTCGATTACCTTCGGCGTGAGCGCTGAGCCGGGCTATGGGCGAACGACACGGACCGCGACCGGCTTGGTGACTCCCTTCAGCATGACCTCGCGCCGCTCGGCCGCGAAATCCAAGCCCGCTGAGTCAAAGGTCACTTCGGAGCAGACGATCTCGCCCGCCAGCGCCTCGGAAGCTAGGCGCGCTGCCACGTTCACATCCTCGCCGAGAGCGGTCAGCTCGAGCAGTCCGCCGGTCCGACCGACGGTGCCGATGAACGCGGTACCCGAATGCACGCCGACGCCGACGGGTATCCAGGCCGGACCGCGACCGGCATTACCAGTCACGCGCAGCACCTCGAGCGCGGTCTCGAGCGCGCGCTTCGCATGATCGCGACCCGCGTAGCCGGGGACGAAGTAACCCACGATCTGATCGCCCATGAAGCGCTCGATCAGCGCACCACCGCGGATCAGCGCGTCCACGCCTTCGCTGTAGAAGCGGTCCATCATCTCGTGCATCCCAGCTGCGCCGAGCCTCTCTGCCATCGGCGTCGAGCCGCGAACATCGGCGAAGAGCGCGCTGAGCTCGACCTCGGCGCCGCCTTTCTTCTTCATCAACCGGCCGATGCACACAGCGCAATACCGAGGGTTCTTCGCGAATGGCGCTTTGCCGAAGGCGCGAAGAACGGGAGTGAACGGGCCCTTGAAGGGCGTCGCGCAGAGCTCGCACCGCGGTGGACTTGGGAGCCGGGCGAATGTCGAATGTCCGAAGCGCACGAAGCGGTTCGTTCCCATGAGCATCGAGCGCCAGATCTCTTCGTTCCCCCGGTCGACTTCCTCAGGCATCCCCGCTCAGCGGGATACTGGCACGACGTCGGTCAGACCGCCCCGAGTGCTCCGTCCAGGTCCGCGATGATGTCGTCAGCGTCCTCGATGCCCACCGAGAGGCGCAGCGTGCCCTCGTTGATGCCCATTCGCGCGCGTTCCTCCGGGGCGACGCGCCGGTGCGACGAGATCGCCGGGTACAGCACCTCGCTGAACAGGTCG
>DATDEH010000030.1 GCA_036523395.1 Candidatus Limnocylindria bacterium
ACTTCAGCGTGTCATCGCGGCTGCCGTCCTCGACGGCGACCACCTGATCGACGTAGTCCGGCATCGCGGAAAGCACGCCCGCGATATGCGGCGCGACGTTGTAGCACGGGATCACGACGCAGACGCGCTGTCCTCGGTACACCCTTGCCTCCGATCGCGTCGCTGCGCTCGACGGATATTCTGCCGGAGTGCACGACGGGCGACGCGCCGACATCGCCTATTTGGTCGGACTGGCCGTTGGAATTGCGGGGCTCATCGTTTTCTTCCTGGACCTTCGCATCGCGGTGCTGGGTTTCGACGACTTCTCTTTGATCTGGTCGGGGCCCCGCGCGTTCCTGACCGGGCACGACCCGTACGATCCCGCCACGTGGCGGGACACACAGGTGGGCATCGTGCGCGGACTACCGCCATCCCAAGCCGTCTATCTGTACCCCCCTTGGGTGACGATTGCCCTCGTTCCTTTCGCGCTCCTTTCCGCACGCGTCGCGGTCGTTGTCTGGACATTGATCGGGATGCTGGCTGCCGTGGTCGCGATGCGCGCGCTCCTTCGTAAGTACTTACCTTCGATCGATTGGGCGCACGGCGTCGTCGGCTTGCTGTTGATGTTCTCGGCTCCTGCGGCGGTCACGTTCCTGATTGGTCAGTGGACGTTCCTGTTTGTAGCAGCACTCATCGGGATGGTGCTATGCCTGAGCTCTGGGCGACCGGCCGCGGCTGGCCTTCTGGCGGTAGTCATGCTCGTGAAGCCACCTCTCTTCGTGTTCACCGCTGCAGCCCTCGCGGTGCGCGCGCTCTGGCCTCGACCGATCGAACCACTGACTGGGCGGCGCTTCGTTGTGGTCGCGACGACTGCGGGGATCGCCACAATCGCGATCTCCTGGCTCGTCATTCCGAGTTGGTGGCCCGCGTGGTTCGAGTACGTCGTGGCGGTACAGATCGGGATCGAACCGGTCACAATCCAGACCCTCTCGATCCAGCTCTTCGGGCCGAATAGCGGTTGGTTTGCGGCTCCAGTAATCCTTGCGATGGTCTTCGTCGCGCTGCAGTTTGACCCGCGCAGCGACGGATGGCTGCCGGTATGGTTCACGCTCTCGAGCGCGGGAGCCATCTACAGCAACACCTACGATCTGCTTCTGCTGCTCATTCCAATCGTCATCGCTGCAGGAGCGCTGGCTTCACAAAAACGCGCGGCGCTGTTGATCCTCGCTGGCTTCGTGCTCATGTTCCTGGTGATGTGGTACCTGCATACGATCTACGTGCGCGGCTATGCCGCGGGCGTCGCCCTGGGTGTGTTCGTCATCATTACCGTGTCGCTCTGGCCGCAGCGGCGCCAGGTCACGAGCATGCCGGAAATAGCGGCGCTAAGAACCTCTCCGACGGTGCCGTAAGTGTCGTCGATCCAGGGCTACCCTTTTCAGCGCTCGCAGAACGGAGGCATGTCTCGGCAGATCACGAGGGCTTGAGACTCTGGCCCGACCTAGTGGCCCGTAATCGTGTGAGGGCTAGCTGGCTGCTCGCGCACGTCCCGTTCGTCATCGTTCTTGCACTCGTCGCTCCCGTCATCTGGCCCGAGGACGGCGTCGGGGACACGTTCCGCTTCTGGTTCGCAGGCCACATCGCCGCAACGGGCGGATCTCCATACGACCAGAACGCCTGGGCGTCCGCAGGTGCGACGTACGGCTCGCTCGCTGAGAACGTGTCTTCCACGTGCACGCCATCGCCATTCGAGCCGGCATGCCTGTGGGCGTATCCGCCGACCACGGCCCTGATGTTCGCGCCGTTCGGTCTGCTCAACGTTCGCGACGGCCTGAACGCGTTGGCACTGTTTACGTTCTTAACCGCGGCCGCGAGCGTCATCGCCGTGGGGCAGTGGATGCGCGCGCGTGCTCCGGCGACTCGCATGCTGGCGCTGTGCGCGTGTGTCGTTTCTCATCCGTTCGTGTTCGACGTCAGCGCGGGGCACTGGGAGGGACTGGGCGTCATCGGGATCGTCCTGCTCGCCGTGGGGCTCACGGAACGGCGGGTTGCGGCTGTGGTCGGCGGCGCGTTGCTCCTCTCGCTCAAGCCGCACCTCTACGCCGGTCTGGGTGTAATCGTGCTTCTGCTACTCGTGGCACGACGCGACTGGCGGACGCTCGGCTGGGCTCTCGGCGTAGTGGGGGGCGCCAGTGGTCTCGCCCTGCTTCGATATCCCGAGGCGCTCGGCGCGATCCTCGGACGCGCTGGTCAGGTCACGGGTCTGGGCTGGGCGACGACCTCGGCCTTCGCATCGAGCATCCTTCCGTCAGCGGTCGTGGGCGTGATCATCGTGTACGCGATCGCGGCAGCCGCGTTCGCCTTGGCTGTGCGGTCTGTGCCGGAGGAGCGCAGGCAGGACGTCGCTATCGCCGGTGGCGCGGCCGTCGCATTGACCGTCTCGCCATATGTCCATCCGTACGATTTACTCGTCCTGTTTCCGGTCTTCGCGATCGCCCTGGCGCTGAACGATCTGGTCGGTCAACCGACTCGCACGATCATGCTCGCGACGACCGCCGGCACAATGGCCGTCGGGACGTGGCTTGCGATCATCGGGGCCCGCATCGTGCCGGCCCTGCCAGGGGTGCTACCTGTCGTGACACTCGTACTCCTCGCGGGGGCAGCGTTGGCCGCTCGCGCGCGCAAATCACCGCAGGCACGCTCACAGGAAACGTGACTTCAACTCCAAGTAGCGCTGGATCGTCGCGACCGTGAGCCGCTCGGCGGGCACGTCGATGGTGTGCACGCCGCGGCGACGCAGGATCGCGAGAGCGCGAGCGCGCGCCTCCTGCACGTCCTCCGCGACGACCCGCTCGTAGAGCTCCGTCGTCGATGACGGCACCTTCGCCGCGACCTCCGCGAGCTGCGGATCGGCGAGGAGGCAGCACAGCACGAGGTTGTTCCCGGCGAGGCGCGTGACCGCAGCTACCAGCGCACGCGAGGCCTCGTCATCGACGAGATCGGTGAACAGCACCACCAGCGCGCGCCGCGCGGTCCGGGCGCGGAGGAACTCGAACGCGGCGCGGTAGTCCGGCTCGGTCGTCGTGACCTCGAGGCGGCGCAGCTCC
>DATDEH010000031.1 GCA_036523395.1 Candidatus Limnocylindria bacterium
CGCCCTTGGAGGAGTCGGGGTCTATCTGGTGCGACGACATTCAGTGCCGAGGGCCAGAATTGAACTGGCGACACATGGTTCTTCAGACCATTGCTCTACCAACTGAGCTACCTCGGCGAGACCCTCATTTTACTCGGAAACGCATGCGCGAATCGAACGTCCGCGCGAGCAATGGTCTAGAGGACTAAGTGCGCGTCCTGCGCGATGGTCTGAGCTTTCGAGCACAAGATCGCCGAAACCATTGCTCCGAATCGCAGTATCAAAGCTCGGAGACCATGGTGCGTCCTACACCACGTGCCCCGGCCCCGGCGGAATCTGAACTGAGCGTGGTCCGTCAGGTTAAGCCACAACGGTCGTTCGGAATTGCTCGTGAACTGAGGGCGGTCAGCGTTTGGTTCGGTTGGAAGCCGATTGGTTCACCGAACAAGTAGCGTTGGGGCGTGCAGATCCTCACCGGTCTCCACCAGGTCCAAGCGGAAGTAGCGGCCAGTCGGCTGAGAACAGCGGGAATCAGTGCTCAGGTCGTTCGCGACAACGAAGCGCTTCTCGGTGTCGTTGGTTCGTCATCCATCGGCACGTTCTCAGTCTCGATTGCCGATTCGGATGCACGAGAGGCGCGGGCCGCGCTCCACATTCGCGACACTTCCACGAGCAACGTCGCGGGCGCCGCCGGCTCCTTCACCGCAACTGCGATCCTGATGATCGTTGTTGGGTTGGCATTTGCGCTTGCGCTCGTTGGCCTATACGCCTGGAACGTGATAGGTCGCTAATCAACGCTTCGCTTGGAGCTCGTGCCCAACGCAAATTGGTTCACGTCCATCGCTAGGTCAGCCCGGACGCACACCTTTCTCGAATTCGCTAGGAACCGTGCTCGGTGCCGAGGGCCAGAATTGAACTGGCGACACGTGGTCCGTCAGACCATGATCAATTGAGATGGAATCAGGTGGACCTGCACACAGGTGACCTGTGCACCGCAACGAGGGACCCGAAACCGGGACCGGTGGTTTACAAGAACCGCTGCTTTGCCAATTGAGCTAGGACGGCGCGTGTTTCGTCGTCCATGTCTTGCCACCCGGCGAAGCGCGGAGCAGTGGTTGGTCCTGGAGACCATTGCGCCCCGGATCGAGCCGATGCCGCGACCTGCTCACGAGACTCGGGTTTTGAGAAAGCTCTCGACGCTGAACGACTCCGGCTGGCTGGCCGTCGGCATTTCGTGTGTACGATCGCGCCAAGTTCTGGACACACCCGATCCGTGCTGCCGGTGCGTGGTCGGAGATGGCGGAGGTCAACGCGATGCTGGGAGCGGTGTTGCTGCAACGGTGGACGAAGAAGAACTTCAACCGTCTCGTCGCGCAGAAGGATGTCGCGGCTGTGATGCGGGGATGGTCCGAGGACGGCGTCTTCGAGTTGCCGGGCACCTCGGCACTGAGCGGCCGATTCGAGGGGAGGCCGCAGATCGAGGCATGGGTACGGAAGTGGTTCGACTCGATCGCAACGATCGAGTTCAGTGTGAAGCGTGTCGCGGTGACGAATCCGCTGGCCTTCGGTTTCACGAACGATGTGATGATCGAGTGGGAGGTGCGCGAGGCCACGCACCGTCACGCGAGCGTCACGGCGAGGGGGATCACGGTGTGGGAGCTTCGTCGAGGGAAGTTGATAGCTGCGCGCGACTACTTCTTCGATCCTAGCGTCTTGGACGCGCTGCATGGTCCTCGCCCAGCGCCGGACCCTGCACTGCCGAGCGACGCCTAGATCGACACTGCTGGCTCGCACTCGACCGCGAGGACATGCCAGTCTCCCGGAACACCGCGCAGCGGTCGTCGGCCGATTTCGCGGAGCTTGACGAGCCCGCCGCCCAACGCGCCGCTAACGTCCTCGGTCACGAAAATCTGCCCGGCGCTCGCGAGTCCCATCAGCCGGGCAGCGACGTGAACGGTCACTCCAATCGGTGCTCGGCCGCGGAGCTCGCAGCGACCAGCGTGGATGCCCATCCGCACGTTGAACCCGATCTCCGAGACCGCTCGACGCACCGCGCAGGCGCAGGCGACCGCGGAACCCGCGGACGCGAAGGTGGCGAAGAAGCCGTCGCCCGCCGTGTCGATCTCCTGACCTCCGTGCCGGCCGAGCTCTCCGCGGACGACCACGCGAAACCGGCCAATAGCGTCCGCCCACTCCTTATCACCTACCTCCGCCAGTCGCTCGGTGGATCCGACGATGTCGAGGAAAAGGAGAACGAGATCGGCATGCGGCGCGACCAGGCGATCAGCCATCGACTCGAGCCAGCGACGCAGCGGGACGAACGTGACCCCGAGGGCCGCCGCCACCACGAGCACCGACGTGAGCTCTGCGCCAAGACCGGCGCCTGCGCCGAGGAGCCGTGACAGGAGGACGGCGACGCCCGCAAGAGCCGCGACTAGGAGGGACGTGGAAGCCGCGTATACGAGCGTCCGGCTGATCACGACATCGATGTCGAGCGCGGCATACCGCAAGATCGCGACGCTTACGCATAGGCCGAACACAGCAGTACCGACATAGAGGGCAAGCGCCGAGGCGACGGCTGAGGAGAATCCTAAAGGCGCGAGTCCAGCGAACCAAAACATCGGCTCCGAGCCAGTCCGAGCGCCGAACGCGTATTGCACGGCTAGTGATGCGGCTACCGCAATGCCCCAACCGAGCGCACCCAACAACCACCACTTCATCTGCACGCGCTGATCCGCCGTCGCGATCGCTCGGTAGCGAAACATTTGACTTAGGGCAGCTGCCCAGAAGAAGGCCATCCAAAGGACGAACCAGCCCCCACCCAAGCGATCCGCGCCGAGCTCGGGATTGATTGCGCGGCCGACCTGCCACGCAATGAAGATCGCGAGGAGCCAAGCCGTCGCCGCTGGTACGAACCGACCATCCGGGAGCACGAAGCTCGCCCACAAGACGGTCACCATCGCCGCACTGGTGACGATGCGCGCGACCGTCTGGCCCAGACCAGACCCTGGAGCGATCAGCCATGGTCCGATGACTGCGAATCCGATGAAAACCGCGTTGTACGCAAACACGAGACCAAAGACGTCACCGGAACGCGCTTGCAATATCAGCCAGCCGATGCCGATGAACAGAATCGCGACCGCGACCCCGAGGGCTATCACGCCCATCGCGACTGCCTCGTATGGGAAGCCGTCGCCCCGCTGGGCCAATTGGGTCGCGCTGGTCATCGACTGGTCGACCCAACCGGGGAGAGCGGCGAGGGCGGTCCCGATCGTGGCTACGGTACCGATGGCGAAAGCGGCGCGAGCCAGCCGCATTCGGACGCGCTGAAGGCCTTGAACGCTCGCGACGATCGACATCCGAGTGGAAGTTTGAGGGAGTGGCAGAAAGGTCGTGAAACGCAGTGCTGTTTACGGAGTGCTGGAACCAGAGTTGGTTGGTGGCGTCCGGCGTTGGTTGGTACGTCTCGACGTCATCAAGCGCGGCCTGCCCGCCGCATTCATGACGCTGCTACTCGAACTCTTGCGCGTCCTCGTAGGTGCATCTGTGTACGGCATTGCAATGTTGCGTCATGGACGGCGAACGATGGGCGTGTGGTTCGCTTGCCTCTTGCCTCTCACGGTCATCCTCGGCGTCGCTGGGCAGAGCGCCTTCGGTCTTCCACTCGGTGGACTTCTCGTCGCGGCAGCGGCCTTCGGCCTGCTCAACCGCGGCTCGTCGAGGACATAGGGTCGAGGTCTGATCGCGCCGCTCCTGGATCGTGCGCGTGTCTAGCGGGGGGCGCGGAATCTGAGCGGATTATGGTCCGCCAGATCATCGTTGCAGCGGTCTGATTAGGAATCAGAGTTCTTGCGCAGGCCGAGGGCACGGCCCCGAATGTCCGAGTGGCTGCTCCTGTCAACCTGGCAGCGCATTCTGCGCAACGCTCTCACAGTCACGCCGATAACACCCGCGACGTCATCGGTCTTGTCGAAGTGGCTCGTCCTCCGCTCGATCCTTCAGCAAATCCCCGGTGAAGGAGGAGCGCTCAATGACGAAAGCCAGCCGCATGTTCGATCGCCTCATGGAACTAATCGCGGACCGCACCTTCAGCAGCGCCGACACGCTCGAGTCGTCTTTCGAATGGGTCGCCGGCGAAGTAGGCCGACCGTTGATGACTGAGCGCGCCACTGAGAGCGAGGAGACCGCGGTAGCGGCCTAGCCGCAGGGTGACGCTGGTCGCTCCCCTCGACCTGGCATGACCGCACGGTCGAGGCGCGAATCGCTCCTCACTCTGGACTTGGGTGACTAGAGTCGTGCCTCATGACAAGGGACGGGGGCACCAAGAACGGCATGCAGAGCCCCTCCCTTCAGGTCGTCAGCTCCACGCACGGTGAGGAAGAGCTCAGGCTGGTCACCGTCGTCTTCGCTGACCTCGCCGACTCGACCGCGATGGCCGAAGGCCTGACTCCCGAGGAGATACGAGGGATCCTGACGTCGTACTTCAATGCTTTGGCGAGCGTGATCCAGCGCTTCGGAGGCACCGTCGACAAGTACGCCGGCGACGCGGTGATGGCGGTCTTCGGCGCGCCGCTCGCCCACGAAGACGATGCCGTTCGCGCCCTTCGGACAGCCATAGCGATGCAGAATGCGATCGCACGACTCAGCGACGACCTTCAGCGCGATCGGGGAATCCGACTGGCGCTACGGGTCGGCGTGAACACCGGGCCCGTGGCTGCGGGCGTGCTGCGGGGCGATGTGCAGGCCGCGTACACGATCGTCGGTGACGCCGTCAACGTTGCTTATCGTTTGCAGTCTGCGGCCGGACGCGGCGAGGTCCTCGTCGGGGCGGCGACAGAGCGTCAGGCGGCACACGCGTTCTCGTTCGAGCGCATCGAGCCATTGCACGTCAAGGGAAAGACCGAGCCACTCACGGTCTTCCGACTTACCCGGCCGCGCGACAGCATCGGACTGTCGCTGCGTTCCACGCTCGTCGGCCGAGAAAACGAGCTCGCGACACTGAGCACCGCCGTCGAGGACATCGAGCGGGGCGAGGGACGTATCGCGCTGATTATCGGCGTCGCTGGCATCGGGAAGTCGCGTCTGCTGGCCGACGTAAGGCGTGCGTTCGCTAACCGCCGCATCGCCGCACTTGAGGGCCGTGCGCTCGCCATGGCGCAGGGCATCAGTTACCTGCCGTTCACCGAGATCATTCGGCGCGACGCTGATATCGCAGAGGACGATGCGCCGTCCACGAGTTGGGAGAAGTTCGAGCGGCGCATGCGCGTGCTCTTCGCCGAGGATGTCGCTGATGTGCTCCCGTACCTCGGGACCTTCATCGGTTTGGAGCTGCCCGACGTGCTCGCCCGGCAGGTCCGCCATCTAGATGCGCAGTCCATGGGTCTTCAGATATTCGCGAGCATGCGCAGCTATGTGAGGCACCTGACGGCCGAGCGTCCGACGATCCTCGTGCTTGAGGACTGGCACTGGGCCGATGAATCGTCCGCCGCACTCCTAGAGCACCTCCTGCCGCTGGTCGAGACAGAGCGACTGGGCATCTGCGTAGCGAGTCGGCCTGACGAGCCGGGAAGCATGGTCATGCGGCTCCGCGGAGCAGTCGCGGCAGCGAACGGAGCGCGTTTCATCGAGGTACGGCTGGAGGCGCTAGGACTCGAACAGAGCGAGCAACTGGTGCGCAACCTCCTTCTCGCCCCGGATCTGACAGACGCCGTCCGCACGCGGACTCTCGAGCGGGCCGAGGGCAACCCTCTGTTCCTTGAGGAGCTCGTGAGCGCGCTCATCGACCTCGGCGCGATCGTCCGCGACCCTGGCAGCGGCGAGTGGCGCGCGACGGACCGCATCGATACGGTCACCCTCCCAGATACCGTCCAAGGCGTCATCGTGGCGCGGATCGACCGCCTCGATGACGAGGTGAAGCACGTGCTCCGACTCGCGGCCGTGATTGGCCGAAGCTTCCTCTACCGAGTGCTGCGCGCGCTCCGCGAAGTCGATCGTCGGCTTGACAGCGATCTCGCACAACTGCAGCAGCTCGAGTTCATTCGCGAGCGTCGGCGCACTCCGGAGCTCGAGTACATCTTCAAGCACGCGCTCGTCCACGATGCTGCCTACGAGAGCTTGTTGCTCCAGCGACGTAAGGAGTTGCACGCGCGCGTAGGCGAGGTCATCGAAGAACTCTTCGCGAACCAGTTGGACGAGTTCTGCGGCGTGCTCGCGTATCACTACGCGCGCGCCGAGCGGTGGGAAAAGGCGCAGGAATACCTGTTCAAGGCAGGCGACCGCGCCGAGCGGATCGCAGGCGACGCCGAACTCCTCGCCTATTACAAGCAGGCAGTCGCCGTCTACGCGCGCGCCTTCGGCAATCGCTGGGACCCCGTCCAGCGAGCGATCGTCGAACGGAAGATCGCCGAGGCGCATTTCCGTCGCGGCGAGCACCTCCCGGCACGTGAGGCGTTCCAGCGCTGTCTGGACTTCCTGGGCATTGCTATGCCAGTGACACGCTGGAGGGTGCGTGCCGGAGTCGTCCGGGAGGCCCTGGTACAAGTCGGACACTTGGCACTGCCACGGTTCCTGCCGCGCCGCCGGCATGATCCAGCTCCGTACGAATGGATGCGCGCGCTCGGCGTGATGACGGTTGGGATCGACTACTTCCTCGGTGACACCGAGCGCTTGGTGATGGATGGGCTTCGCCTCCTCAACCTCGCCGAAGCGAACGACTACCGCCTCGGAGTCTCCGCAGGCAGCTCCTTCGCCGGCCTGATCTGCGGCGCCGTTGGGCTCACCGACCTCGCGAGCCGTTACCACGCGCGGGCGGTCGCCGTGGCCGAAGAGGTCGGCGACACGCTCGCGCTAGGGATTGCACACCATCAGCTCGCGATGCACGAGGTCCACGTGCTCGGCGATCTGGCATCCGCCGACAAGCACTACAGCGCTGCGATGGACGAGTGGCACGCGGCGGGCGAAGGACGGTGGCCTCTTGTAGCGATCGGCCAGGCGTACTCGACTAAACGCTTCCTCGGCGAATGGTCGCCTGAACAGGAGGTGGCGTTCGGCGAAGAGATCATCCGCGCTGCTGACGAAGCTGGTGACGCGGACGTTCGGGCGTGGGGCTGGGTCTACCTCGGGATCGCGCTGGCCGACGCGGGTGACCTCAGGAAGGCAACTCAACACCTGGAGCGCAGCGTCGAGTTCTGCCAAGCGGTTCCTGACCACGCCGCATTTGTCGTGGCCCAGGGTCATCTCGCCGAAGTCCTGCTCGCACTCGGCAGTGTCGACCGCGCGGTAGCGCTCGCTGAGGACACCGTCGGCTTCGTCCGGCAGCATCACATGCGTTCGTGGCACGTGACGCCGGTGCGGAACGCGCTGGTGCACGCGTACCTCACCAGCGCTGAGCGCGAACAGGCCAATGGATCGCTTGCGCGGACGGGTGAGGCGTCAAGAGCGAGTCTCGCTCAGGCGAAGCGTGACCGTCAGGCGGCTCCCGGCGCGTACCGCTGGCGCGGGAGCTACGAGTGGCTGCGCGGCGACTCAGGCTCCGCGCGCGAGTGGTGGGGACGGAGCGAGGAGGTGGCGCGCGCGCTCGGCGCGCAGCGCGAGCTTGACATCACGCGGCAAGAACGCGCGCGATTCGAAAATCGCGTTGTTGCCAGCCGAAGGTAGTCCTGACAGGAACGTCCCACGAAGAACTCGTTAATCGGCTTGCGTTGGCTTCGACCGTGCGCCCTGACGCTAGGCGTACGCGCACATCCACGGGCCATCGCGACTCAGGCCGATTGAGCCGTCGGTCGCCGCGCTTCTTGGATTCCGATGCCG
>DATDEH010000032.1 GCA_036523395.1 Candidatus Limnocylindria bacterium
ACGGCGTCGACGCGCTGACGGCCGCGATCGGCACCGGGATATGGTGGCTCACGTTCACGCATTACTCGACGGACCCGATGTTCGTCGCACTGGACGCGATCGAGCTCGCGGCCGGCACCGCGCTCATCCTCTACGGACAGCACGCGCTCAACGGATACTGGCGCTCGCGCCCGGGTCCCGCGGTGGAGGAGAGGATGACCGAGCTCGACTGGCTCGCGCTGGGTGTCGCCGTGAGCTACGCGCTGCTCACGTTCCTCGGCGTGCTCATGGCGCCGGCGCAGTGACGAACATCCTCGTCGTCGGCTCTCTTGCGTACGACGACGTCCAAACGCCCGCGGAGCGTCGCACCAACGTGCTTGGCGGGGCGGCGTCCTACTTCGCGATCGCTGCGGGGCTGTACGCGCCGGTGCGCCTGGTCGGCGTCATAGGTGACGACTTCCGCGAGGCGGACGTTCAGCGCCTGCGCGGACGCGGCATCGACCTCGCCGGCCTCGAGCGTCGGCCGGGCGGATCGTTCCGCTGGCTCGGTCGGTACGACTACGCGATGAATACGGCCGAGACGATCAACACCGACCTCGGCGTCTTCGCCGGCTGGCAGCCGAAGGTGCCCGAAGCTTTCGCGGACAGTGAGTTCGTGTTCCTCGCGAACATCGACCCCGAGATCCAGCTCGCGACGCTGCGCAGCGTCCGCGCGCCAAAGGCAATCGCGCTCGACACGATGAACTACTGGATCGACCACAAGCGCGAGGCGCTGCTCGAGGTCATCTCGCACGTCGACATCGTGAGCGTCAACGAATCCGAAGCCCGGCAGCTCTGCGATACCGTCAGTGTCCCGAAGGCCGCGCGCGAGATCCTCGCCCTCGGGCCGCGCGCGGTCGTGGTGAAGCGCGGCGAGTACGGCTCGGTGCTGTTCACGCGTGCGTTCTCGTTCTGGTCGCCGGCGTTCCCGTTCGACGAGGTCATCGATCCGACCGGGGCGGGAGACAGCTTCGCCGGCGGCTTCCTGGGTCATCTCGCGGAGTCCGGGTCGATCGACGACCGTGCCCTGCGCCGCGCGACGCTCCACGGCACCGTGTGCGCCTCGTTCGCGGTCGAAAGCTTCAGCGTCGACGGTATCGAGGCGGCCACCCCGGCGGACGTGTCCGCGCGCTACCGGGTGCTGCAGGACCTCGTCAGGGTCTAGGTCCAGGTTAGGGAACCGGGCGCCGTGGGCGGTGTAAAGAGGTCAAGAACCGACTCCGTGGAGGGCCGGCCGACGGAGGATGCCGTACTGGTGGAACGCTCGAGGAACGGCGATCACGACGCCTACGGCGAGCTCGTGACCCGCTACCAGGCTATTGCGGCGCGCACCGCCTACGTCATCACCGGAACGGCGGCCGATGCCGAGGACGTCGCGCAGGACGCCTTCGTGAAGGCCTACTACGCGCTCGACCGCTTTCGGTCTGGCGCGCCATTCCGCCCCTGGCTGCTTCGGATCGTCGCGAACGAGGCCATCAACCGCCGCAAGGCGGCCGGCCGCCGACCGACGGTCGGACTCAGCGTCGTCGAGGACCGCGCCTCGGGCGACACGGCCCTGTCACCCGAGGCGTCGGCCCTCGCTCGCGAGCGACGTGAGGTCGTGCTCGACGCGCTGCGGAAGATGCGCGAGGAGGACCGGCTCGTGATCGCGTACCGCTACTTCTTCGACCTCTCCGAGGTCGAGATGGCCGAAGCGCTCGGCGTGGCGCGCGGTACCGTGAAGTCGCGCCTCTCGCGTGCGATCGCGCGGCTGCGCGCCGCGATGGAAGGAGACCAGCTGCATGACGCGTGAGCGGATGTCCGAGCAGGAGCTCGACGCGACGCTTGCCGAGCTCGGCGAGCGCCTCGCATATCCGCGTCCGACGCGGCTGGCCGATGGTGTCCGCGCACGTCTGCGCGAGCCGCGTACCGGGCGGCCCTGGTGGGACGCACTTCGCTCGCCGCGCTACGCATTCGCTCCGGTCCTTGCGACTCTCGCGGTGTTCGCGCTGGTCATCGCTCTCGCCGTCCCCGGCGCACGGGCCGCGGCGAGCGACTTCCTGCACGCGTGGGGGATCGAAATCTTCCGCGTGCCAGCGGTCGCCACACCCGCTGTGATTCCGCCACCGCGCTCCGGCCTCGGTGCGCTCACGACGCTCGCAGACGCTCGCGCTCGCGCGGGCTTCCCGGTAGGGGTGCCGAGCGATCCGCGCCTGGGTGCCCCTGACGAGGTCTATCGCGACGGCACAGACGCGTCGGGCGCGCGCCAACGGATCTCGCTCGTCTACGGGCAGCGCGCCGGCATCCCGACCTCGCACGAGCCCGGCGTCAGCGTGCTTGTCGTGGAGTTCCGCGGCACGTTCGATGAGAACCTCATCGGCGGAAAGGGCGTGGGCCCGGACACGAAGATCGAAAGCCTCAGCGTCAACGGCGGCCGCGGCCTGTGGCTCGAAGGCGCGCCGCACCTGTTCTTCTATCGAGACGCGTCGGGCAACATCTCGACCGAGACTCTTCGCCTCGCCGGCAACACGCTCATCTGGGAGCAGGACGGCGTGACGTTCCGTCTCGAGGCCCAGGTCTCGCGTGAGGACGCGCTCAAGGTCGCGGCGTCCTTCCGCTAGAAAGCCGCCCCACCCGCCTCCAAGCGACCTGTGAGCCCCTTCGCTCTCGCTGACGTATAGGTGGTGAGCGGCCGCTGATTCGCGCCTGACGAAACCCGTCACTTGACAGGTGGAATCGACGAGAATCGAATGTGCCCGCCGGAGGGGCAATGGCTAGGAGGTGGACAACGCTGTGAGTCTTCTTTCGAAGTTCTCGCGCCGCGGGTTCCTCAAGTACGGATCGCTCTCGGGTCTTGCGGCTTTTGTGACGTCGTGCCTATCACAGAACGCACCGACCACGACGACCGCCGCGCCGACCGCTTCGAGCGCGGCCACGGAGGTCGTGTCCCGCGCCGAAACGATCACGTGGAAGATCCAGTCCGGCTGGGCCGGCAACGACATCTTCCAGACGATGTTCCTCAACTGGAAGGCCAGCGTGGAGGAGATGTCTGGCGGCCGGATCAAGATCGACGCGCTGCCGGTCAACACGCTCACCAACACGGCCGGCGCGATCGACGCCGTGCACGCGGGCACGCTCGATGGCGCGCACCACGTGCCGGCCTACTACTACGGCAAAGACCACGCGGTGAGCCTCATGGGCACCGGACCGATGATGGGCATGAGCGGGCAGATGTGGCTCTCCTGGTATTACTACGGCGGCGGCCAGGCCCTGTACGAGCAGCTTGTCCAGGGCAAGCTCAAGCTCAACGTGAAGTCCTTCTTCCACATGCCGATGCAGAACCAGCCGCTGGGTTGGTTCAAGGACGAGATCAAGGGCCCCGATGACTTCAAGGGAATGAAGTTCCGCACCGTCGGTCTCGCGACCGGCATCTACCAGTTCGCCGGTGCGAGCGTCATCTCGGTCGCGGGCGCGGAGGTCGCGTCGTCGCTCGACCGCGGTGTGATCGATGCCGCCGAGTTCAACAACACGACGTCGGACACGGCATACGGCCTGCCCGACGTCCGCAAGATCCTCATGACGCAGTCGTACCACCAGCCGAGCGAGATCCTCGAGCTCACACTGAACAAGACGAAGTACGAGTCGATGCCGAAAGACCTGCAATCGATCATGCGGTGGTCGACGGTCGCCGCCTCCGCGGACGGCGAGTGGCTGCAGTTGTTCAAGAACTCCGACGACTACGCGAAGCTGCTCGCGCGTGGGATCAAGTTCATCGTGGCGCCGCAGTCGGTGCGCGACAACCAGCTCAAGGCCTGGGAATCGGTGGTCGCCGCCGAGTCGAAGGACAACCCGGAATTCGTCGCGATCCTCAAGTCGCAGCGGGCGTGGGCGGAGCGTATCTTCCCGTGGGCCGACACGATCAACATCCGCACGCCCGACCCGGTGTCGTACGCCGCACGACCAAAGGTGTAGCGATAGCTCGAGCCATCGCAACGATCCCCACGGGGTCCTGGGGAAACCCAGGGCCCCGTGGCATGTAAGACGAACTTAGGAGTGGGGATGCAGACCTGGCTGTTCCGGATCGACCGCTTTAGTCAATGGAGCGGAAAGACGATCTCGTGGCTGGTGCTCCTGAGCACCATCCTCATCAGCTACGACGTCCTCATGCGGTATCTCTCGAAGCCGCTCGCGACGGGGCCGTTCGGTGAGTTCATCCGCTCGATCTGGTTCACCTACAACTACTCGTACGACATGTCCTATTACCTCTACGCGACGTTGTTCATGATCGGCGGCGCCTACGCGCTCTCGCGCGCGCAACACGTGCGCGGCGACATCTTCTATCGGAAGTGGTCGGTGAAGACGCAGGCGAAGGTGGACCTCTTCCTGTACATCTTCGCGTTCTTCCCGGGGATCCTCGCGATGGTGTCCGTCGGCGCGCAGTGGGCCGCATATTCGTGGTCGATCCACGAGCGCGCCTTCACGTCCGCCGCCGCGCCGCCGCTGTACCCACTGAAGACCGTCATCCCGATCGCCGCGCTGCTCATGGCGATCCAGGGCGTCGCGGAGACCATCCGCGCGTTCATCGCGCTGCGGACCGGCGTGTGGCCGCCGCGCCTCGCCGATGTCGAAGAGACCGAGACGATCCTGGCTCAGCAGAGCGAGGTCTAGACGATGAGTCCAGAACAGCTCGGCCTGGCCATGATCGCGCTGATGGTCCTGGCGATCATGATCGGTTTCCCAACGGCGTTCACGCTCATGGCCCTGGGCATCACGTTCGGTTTCCTCGGTCTGGGGTTCCTCGTCTTCGATCTCGCGGTCCAGCGCGTGTTCTTCGTGATGCAGAACGACGTGCTCGTCGCGATCCCGCTCTTCCTGTTCATGGGCTACATCATCGAAAGAGCCGGGATCCTCGACGAGCTGTTCCATGCGGTCAATGTCATGTTCGGCTGGCTCCCCGGATCGCTCGCGGTCGCCACGCTCGCGACCGGCACGATCTTCGCGACGGCGACAGGGATCGTCGGCGCGGCGGTGACGCTGCTCGGGCTCCTCGCCTTCCCCGCGATGCTCAAGGCTGGATACAACAAGCAATTCGCGGCCGGCGCCGTCACGGCGTCGGGCACGCTCGGGATCCTCATTCCGCCGAGCGTGCTGCTGATCCTCTATGGGTTCGTCGCGGGTGTATCGGTGCCGCGCCTCTACGCGGGCGCGTTCCTGCCCGGCTTCATGCTGTCCGCTCTGTACCTCGGGTACATCGTGGTTCGCTCCAAGCTCCGTCCGCAGGACGCGCCGATGCTCACCAAAGAGCAGCGCGAGCAGCTGACTGGTCAGGACAAGATCCGACTGGTCCTTCGCGGGTTCGTGCCGATCGTGTCGCTGATCCTCTTCGTGCTCGGCGCGATCTTCTTCGGACTGGCAACGCCGTCGGAGGGCGCGGCCCTCGGCGCACTCGGCGGGATCATCCTCGCTGCGGCGCACCGCCGCCTCAGCTTCTCGATGATCCGCGAGTCGGTCTTCCTCACCGTGCGGACCGCGTCGATGGTCGGCTGGCTCCTCGTCGGGTCGAGCATCTTCGCGGCAGTCTTCGCCCGCCTCGGTGGAGCGGCGATCATCGGCGATTTCATCTACGGCCTGAAGCTGTCGCCCGAGGTCTTCTTCTGGACCGTTCAGATCATCATCTTCGTCCTCGGCTGGCCGCTCGAGTGGACCGAGATCACGATCATCTTCATGCCGCTCTTCCTGCCGCTGCTCGCGACGTACCACCAGCAATACCCGGACAACATCTCCACCGACGCATTCTTCTTCGGCATCATGGCGGCGCTCAACCAGCAGACATCGTTCCTCTCACCGCCGGTCGCGATGTCCGCGTACTACCTCCGGGGCGTCGCGTCCAAGATGATCACGCTGAACGAGATCTTCACCGGCATGTACCCGTTCCTGGTCATCCAGGTCGCGTCGATGGGCGTGCTGTGGCTGGTGCCGTGGCTCGCGTACGGGCCGGCGACAGCGATCTTTGGAGCGAGCTTCCGCTAGAGCCGCGGCACCTCGCTGAATGTCTGCTCGAGGAATCGCTCAAGGTCCGCGCGCTGACGGCCCGCGCCCGCCCGGAAGATCGCAGCCAGCAGGACCGCGCCGCCGATCGCGATCGCGAGCTCCTCGACGCTGACACCCGCTGCGGGGGGCTGCGTCGCGATCCCCACCGCGACGAGCGCGTAGAGCACGAAGAAGACGCCGATCACGATCTTCCTGATCCGCGGCAGCACGAGCCGCACTTCCACCCGCGAGCCGCCACGGCGACCGCGGATCGTTCCGACGCCGTGTATCGCACGGCCCTGCCGCTCCCAGATCTCGAACGTGTCGTCGCGTATGAAGCCGACGAATTCGCTCTCGGTCTTCAGCACGCCGAAGGCTCGCTTTTTGGGGCGATTGATCGCGGCTGCGATCTTCGCCGTCGCGCCCGCCGGCGCGATCGCGACGTCGAGAGACCAGTCGAAACTCACGGCCCGCAGATTAGCGGGCGGAACGCCGCGGTCGGGGTGCCGGGACTCGAACCCGGGACCTCAGCGTCCCGAACGCTGCGCGCTACCAAGCTGCGCTACACCCCGCTGGGATGGGCCGATTGTATTGGAAGACGCGCCCTAGGCGAGCGGATCGTCCTTCGTGTCGGGTGGCTCGATCTTCGGCTCGGGTGGGTCAGCCTTCGTGTCGTGATACTCCATGATCTGCGCGCGCACGCTCTCGCGCAGTTCCGCCCACCACTCGGTAGCGGCAGCCGGCGGCCATGCGTATCGCTGATCGGGCCGCGCGACGACGGAAACGACGACGCTCCAGTCATTCGAGTCACTGAGCTCGAGACGCAGTCGTGCGAGCTGCTTGGTCCGATCGGTCGGCTTCAGCCATTTCGGTGAGGTCATGACGACCGTGGATGCGGTGCCACGTCCTCCGCGCGAATCGCCCCAGCCATCCACGGATGCCTCGGGATAAAGGCCACGGTGCCGCAGCGTCGGGAGCAGCTGCTCGAGCATCGCGCGCGCATCGCGCTGGAACCCATTGAGGACACGGGTCGCCTCTTCGTCGGCCAGCTGCGTCACGGCCACAACGGCGGCTTTCGTTCGCGTTCCGCGCGCGCCGGCGCTTCGGTCTCACCGAGAGCTGCCGCGACGAGCTCGCCGCATGCGGGGCAAGCGCCGGCGGGAGCGAGCCCGACCGCGGCTTGGATCCGGATACGAAGATCGCGCCGGTCGTAGGAGTGCCCGCAAAGCATCACCTGTCCATCGGCGATGATCGGCGGGCGCGTCGCGTGGATGCTTCCATCTCGGGCGGTGATCCAGACGAAGGTCGGATTGATGGCGTACCTCGCTTCAGCTTGGGCAGCACCCTTGCTCCCGCGCGTTTGCGAACACGCCGTAAGGGTCGACCTCAGTGTGTCATGGAAGCATCCGCGACTCGTTACGATTTGGTCATCCGTTGCGCGGATGTGCCGCTTGGGGCTGTGTCTGCCCCGACTGCGGCGCAGCCGCATTCGGGGCTGTAGCTCAGTGGACAGAGCGCCGCCGTCCTAAGGCGGGCGTCGCCGGTTCGATTCCGGCCAGCCCCTCAGTCCGCGCTAGAGCTGCTGTAGCACGACGACAGGGATCTTCCGCGTCGTCTTCTTCTCGTAGTCGGCGAATGCCGGCATCTTCGCGGCATGCTGGTCGTAAAGCCGTCGACGCTCGGGTTCACCCGCCACCAAGGCTCGGGCGCGGAACTTCTCGGGGCCGATCTCGACGGTCACATCCGGATGCGTGCGCAGGTTGTGATACCAGGCGGGGTGCGCCGGAGCACCGCCCTTCGACGCGATGATCACCAAGCGGTCGCCGTCGCGCGAGTAGGCGAGCGGACTGGTGCGGTCGTCGCCGGTCTTCGCGCCCTTCGTCGTGAGGAGCAGAAGCGAGCGGCCGGCGAACGGCCCGCTCGTGATCTGACCCTGATGCGCGCGGAAGTCATCGATCACCCGCTCGTTGAAGCTCTTCGGGCGCGCGTCTGCCATCGCTGGCACAACGCGCTTGGGAGGGGGTGGAATTCCCGGTCAGTTGAGGTTCGCGCGGGGCGGCCGAGAGGCGAAGACCTGGGCCGCGTCGGCGGCGTCGGCCACCCGATAGAAACGACCCTGGTTGTCGGCGACGATCCGCGTACGGCGACCGGAGTCCTCGAGCCGCGTCGGCTTCCATTCGTACTGCACGAGCGCCTCGATGAGGTAGTTCGGCTCACGGCGCGCGTCGAGGTCGGTCAGGAGATCGATCGGCGGCTCCTCCACGGTGAAGCCATAGCCGCCGTCCGCGAGGAGAACGGGCACGCCGCTCACGCCGGTGACCTGACCGTCGCGGTCGACGATGCGCACGCGTGACGGTCGATGCAGCGTGACGCCGGTCTCAAGCTCGAGAGTCGCCTTGGTCCCATCCGTGTGCAGTGCCCAGCGGAACGGGACGTGACTGGGGTCCGGTCCGTCGAACAGAGCGTCCGGCGACGACGGCGTCACCGGCTGCGGGGAGTGCGCGACCTGCTCGCGTAGCTCGAAGACCTGTCGTTCCAGCTTCTTGACGTACCGCTCCCGCTCCCGCGAACGCTCCATGAGGGCGTCGGCCGCGCCTTGCGCGCGCTCGGCGTCGCGCCTCAGCTTCACGACGTCGCTGACGGCCCATTCGAACTGTTTGATCACGCTTTGGACGCGCGAGTCGGCGTCCTCCGCCAGCGAGGTCAGCTCCCGGACGTGGGCTGCGCCGCGGTTGCGGCGAGCGGCCTGGAAGCTGACCCACGCGCACGCGATACCGGCGAGGAGTCCGCTCACCGCGCCGATACCGAACCAGCGCTCGGCACCTGCGCCCATCGCGGTGATGACCACCGCGGCGGTCGCGACGACCGCCCAGGGAAGCAGATCGGTGCGCTGCTTGGCAGGGCTCGCGGGCCCTTCGCTCTTGGGGTGCGGCGCGTTGCACATGGAGCATTCGTCCGAACCAGCGGACGGACGCTCGGTGCGCAACGCGATCAAGTTCATCCCAACACCCCGTGATGAATCTGGCGGCAGGGCACGCTGGGGGCATCACCCCCGTGGGGGACCGGCGGTTCGGCCGGAACCCGCTGATAGGTGTGTGACACTTTTCACGTGACGACACCGCCCGCCGCCGATCGCACCCGCCTCGCGCACTCGCTTGTGCTCCTCCTTCCAGCGGTGCTCTTTGGCCTGCTCGTCAGCGTGCAGTGGCGCACGCAGTCGGAGCGGAACGAGCTGACGGTCCGCTACAACACGCCGCTGCTCGACGCCGCGAAGACGCTGCAGAACGAGCAGAACGCCCTGAAGCTCCAGCTCGCCGACCTACGCGCCGAGCTCGACCAGATCCAGACGAGCGCATCGACGCAGAGCGGCGCCGCGAAGGACATACAGGCGCGAATCGACGATCTGAAGACGGTCGCTGGAATGAACGAGCGCCTCGGAGATGGCGTCGAGATCATCCTGGATGACGCGCGCGGCGCGGCAGCGGCCAAGGATGTAGAGAAGTCGATCTGTCACAACACCGATCTCACGGACATCGTCAATCAGGCGTGGCGCGGCGGCGCCGAGGCGATCGCCATCAACGACGAACGGATCGTGGGTTCGTCGAGCATCTACTGCGTCGGGTCCACGATCATGGTGAATGGCACGCTGATGTCGCCGCCGTTCAAGGTGCTTGTCATCGGACCGCAGAACGAGCTGCTCGCAACGTACGACGACCCAACGCAGCTCCGGGACATCAAGCAGCGGCGCGACATCTACGGGCTCGGCTTCCGCGTAAGCCGCGCGACCGGGCTGCACATCCCGCCGTACCGCGGCGCGCTCAACGTGCGGTTTGCGACGCCGCGATGAGGTCGAACGCCGGCGTCATCTCCGTCACCGTCGTTGCCCTGTTCCTCGGCGTGCTCGCGGTCACGCAGATCGCCGCGCAGGATGTGTACTCGCGCAGCCTGCAACTCGAGACGCCCTCATCACTCACGACGCTCATCGCGAACCTCTCCGAGCGCAACAACGCGATCAAGGACGAGATCCTCGATCTGCGCCATCGCACGGATACGGCGCGCGAAGCGATCGCGAGCGGAAAGGGATCGCTCACGGAGGCCGAGCGCCAGCTCAGCCAGCTCCGCGTGTTCGCGGGGATGAGCGCCGCGAGCGGGGCCGGGATCACGGTCCGTGTCGAAGGCACGTTCGACGAGCGGGCGCTGTCGGATCTCGTGAACGAGCTGCGGAACGCGGGCGCCGAAGCGATCGCCGTCAACACCGTTCGGGTCGGACCGCGAAGCTGGTTCGGCGCGACAGCGGATCGGGCGCTCACCGTCGACTCTGTCGCGATCCGCGGTCCGTGGCGGGTGCGCGCGATCGGGTCGCCTGAGGTGATGTACGTCGCGATGACGCGGACCGGCGGCATCATCGGCCAGTTCGAGCTCATCTACAAGGGAACGCGGTTCGACGTCAGCAAGGAGTCGGCGCTCGACCTGCCGGCGCTTGCGACACCGCATCGATAACTTCCGCGGCTAGACTCGCGCGAATGACCGAGATGCGCGTCGTGCCCGCGAGGTCAAAGGGACCGCTTCCGTTGTATCTCGACGACGTCGTCACCCTGCGCAAGCCGCATCCCTGTGGCGGCGACACCTGGCGCATCGTCCGCCTCGGTGCCGACATCGGCCTGCGCTGCACGACCTGCGAGCACCGCGTGCTCGTGCCCCGCTCGTCGGTGGAGCGCGACATCAAGCGGTTCGTTTCGCGCGGGCCACTGGCCCCGACGGACTAAGCCCGACCATTGGCCGAGGTCCAGGAGGCCGTTCATGTCGGCCTCCTCCGCAATCGCGCATTCCTCGCCGTCTGGGCGGCGCAGATCCTGTCGCAGACGGCCGCGAACGCGGTCACCTCCGCGCTGATCATCCTCGTCGCGGAGCTCACGCATTCGAATAGCTCATCGTCGTTCCTGATCCTTCTCGCGATCATTCCCGCGGTGCTGTTCGGGATCGGTGCGGGCGTGCTCGTGGACCGCACCGACCGGAGGTTCGTCCTGGTCTTGACGAACGCGCTTCGCGGGGTCGCGGTGCTGCCGCTGCTCTTTGCCGGGACCAGCTTGACCACCGCGTACATCGTGAACTTCCTCGTTGCGGCGGTGACGATCTTCTTCGTGCCCGCCGAGTCGGCGACGATACCCGGGATCGTGCGCAGGCGCGATCTCCTGGTCGCGAACTCGCTCTTCACGTTCACGTTCAACGGCTCGTTCCTGCTCGGGTTCGTCATCCTCGCGCCGATCGCGGTGAGCCTCTATGGATTCGACTTCCTGTGGAGCGTGATCGCGGCGATGTTCGGCATCTCATCGCTCCTGTGCGCGATGCTGCCGCCGTCACCGCCGCCGCAAAAGGCCGCGCACCTCATCAGCGCGGAATTGGCCGAGCGCGCTTTCACCGAGACGCGCCAGGGGATCTCGGAGGCGTTCCATTACCTGCGCGCGACGCCCCTCGTCACGTGGGCCATGGTCTACATCGCGCTCACGTACACGCTGATCGCGGTGGCTGGCGCGCTCGGGCCGGGCTTCGTGCGCGAGGTACTGAAGCTCGGCGAGCGGAACGTGGTGGTGCTCGTGGCGCCGGCCGGGATCGGGGTGGTCCTTGGACTTGGTCTGCTGAACATCGTCGGTAGCCGCATCAGCCGTGCGAACGCCATCGGCACCGGCCTGCTGGTCGTCGGCCTGGCCCTTCTCGCCCTCGCCGCGGCGCGACCGTTCGCCGACGTGTTCACCTCACGTCTGGGCGGCGTGCTCGGTGAGGCGCTACCGCTGTTCATCGGCATGATCAGCGTGACCGCACTCTTCTTCGGCCTGGCGTACGCGTTCATCACCGTGCCGGCGATGACCTTGCTCCAGGAACAGCTCCGCGACGACATCCGCGGCCGCGTCTTCGGCGTGCTCAACGTCCTCGTCTCGATCTTCAGTCTCTTGCCGCTCATCTTCGTCGGCCCGATCGCCGACGTGTGGGGCGTCGCTCCGGTCTTCGTACTCGCTGCGGTCATCGTGTTCGGTGTGTGGCTTGGAGGTCGTACGGTCCGGCTAAAATCAAGTCTCAAGTGACGTCCCCGCGCGCCACCTTCCTGCACTACCTCGGACAACACAAGCTCCGTATCGCCATAGGCGTCGCGATCGTCGGTGTCGCCTCGTTCGTCGCGGTGCTCGCGCCGCTGCTCATCGGCCGGATCGTTGACGCCCTCACGCAGGGAGACGACCTGGAGCTCGTGGTGCGTCTCGCCGCGCTCATGGTCGTCCTGTCGGCGATCGAGAGCACGCTCCGAGGCTTTGGACGCTGGCGGATCCTCGATGCCTCGCGGCGCATCGAGTACCGGATGCGCAACGACCTGCTCGCGCACCTCCAGACCATGCATCTCGCGTACTTCCAGCACCAACGGATCGGCGACCTCATGGCGCGCCTTACGAACGACCTTCAGGCCGTCCGCCAGATGGTGGGCTTCGGGATCCTGATGCTCACCAACACGCTGCTCACGCTGGTGTTCACGTTCGTCTCGATGTTCGGCGTCGACACGAAGCTCGCGCTCGTCGCGCTCGTCCTGACTCCGTTCTCCTCGTACACGTTCTGGACGGTGGGGCGCCGCGTGAACAAGCGCTTCGAGCAGCTGCAGGCCCAGTTCGGGGATCTCTCGGCGAAGGCGCAGGAGAACTTCTCCGGCATCCGCGTGGTGAAGGCGTTCTCGCAGGAGGAGCCGGAGATCCGCTCGTTCGCGGTCGTGAACCGGGATTACCTCGACAAGGCCGTGGCGCTCGCAAAGGTGAACGGCCTGCTCTGGCCGATGATGAACTTCATCCTGGGCGGCGCGGTCCTGGCGATCCTGTACATCGGCGGCCAGGACGCGATCGAGCACCGCCTCACGATCGGTCAGCTCGTGCAGTTCCTCGCGTACCTACAGCTCATCTCCTGGCCGATGATCGCCTTGGGCGAGGTCGTCAACCTGATCCAGCAGGGCTGGGCATCGCTGCGGCGACTGCAAGCCGTCTACGACGCGCGCGCGTCGGTGACGGACCCCGTCGATCCGGTCGACATCCCGATCAAGGGCGCGGTCGAGATGCGTGGCATCTCGTTCGCCTACGGGCAGACGATCGTGCTGCGCGACATCTCCTTCTCGGTACCGGCCGGCGGTTCGCTCGCCATCGTGGGCCCGACCGGATCCGGAAAGAGCACGCTCGTGAACCTCTTGCCCCGCCTCTTCGACGCGCAGCAGGGCGAGATCCTCATCGACGGCATCGACGTGAAGCGTTATCCGCTCGCCGCGCTGCGGCGCGCCGTCGGCTATGTCCCGCAGGAGACGTTCCTCTTCTCCGTCCCGCTCCGCGAGAACGTCGGCTTCGGGACGGACCGTCCGCTCACACCAGCCGAGCTCGAGTGGGCCGGCGAGATCTCGCAGCTCGGGAAGGACGTGGCGGACTTCCCGGCCCAGTACGACACGATGATCGGCGAGCGCGGGGTGACGCTGTCCGGCGGTCAGAAGCAGCGCACCGCGATCGCGCGCGCCGTCGCGAAGGACCCGCGCATCCTCATCCTGGACGACGCCCTCTCCGCCGTGGACACCTACACCGAGGCGGAGATCCTCAAGCGGCTGCGCGGCGTCATGCGCGAGCGCACCAGCATCGTCGTCGCGCACCGCATCTCGACGGTGAAGGATGCCGACGAGATCCTCGTGCTGGACGAGGGCCGCATCGCCGAGCGCGGCACGCACCACAAGCTGCTCGAGCTCGGTCGGCTGTACGCGAGCATGTATCGCCGCCAGCTGCTCGAGGAAGAGCTGGAGGTCGATGAGGAGCAGCAGGAGCACGAGAAGCGGGTCCGCGCGTCCGCCGACGACGGCAGCCGTTTCCAGCGACCGCGCGCACCGATAGACGAGCTGGGGCAGGACTGAGATGGCGGCACACGGCGGCGGCGGCGGCGGGCACGGCGGCGGCGGATTCGTCCATGAGGACGAGATCCTCGGGAAGGCGTACGACGCGCGCCTGACGCAGCGTCTGGTCGGCTATCTCGCCCCGTACAAGATCTGGGTGATCGTCTCGCTGGTCCTGCTCCTCGCGATGTCGCTGGCGCAGATCGCGCCGCCGATCATCGCCAAGTTCATCGTCGACCAGGCCATCATCCCCGCCGTGAGCGGCGAGCTCGGCCGCGACGAGGCCTTCGGACGGCTCGCGCTCCTCGGTGTCCTCTACCTACTCGTGCTCGCGGCTGGGGCCGCGCTGCGCTTCGGTCAGACGCTGCTGACGACGTGGGTCGGGCAGCGCGCGATGTACGACCTTCGCCTCGAGCTGTTCCGCCACCTGCAGTTCCTGTCTCTGGGCTTCTTCGACCGCAACCCCGTGGGCCGCCTGATGACGCGCATCACGAACGACATCGACGCGCTCACCGACATGGTCACCCGCGGCGTGGTCTCGATCTTCGGCGATGTCGCCATGCTCGTGCTCATCTCGATCGCGATGCTGTTGCTCGACTGGCGACTCGCCCTCATCACGTTCGTGTCGCTGCCGATCCTCACCGCCATCACGGCGTACTTCCGCGGCATGATGCGCGAGTCGTTCCGCTCGATCCGTATCCGTCTCGCCCGCGTCAACGTCTATCTCAACGAGACGCTCTCGGGGATGGCGATCGTTCAGCTCTTCACGAGAGAGAAGCAGACGTTCGATCAGTTCGACGTCCTGAACCGGGACCTGCTGACTGCGAACCAGGGGCAGGTCCGCGCCATGAGCGTCTTCCAGCCGACGGTGAACTTCACGCGCGCGGCGACGACCGCGGCGCTCTTCGTCGTCGGCGCGTACTGGATCGGGCGGAGCGAGCTCAGCCTCGGGACGTTGGTGGCGTTCTGGCAGCTGCTCAACCAGTTCTTCCAGCCGATCCTCGATCTGTCGGAGAAGTACAACATCATGCAGGCGGCGATGGCCTCGTCGGAGCGCGTGTTCAGCATGCTGGACACGAAGCCGACGATCGTCGATCCAGCGAGCCCGGTCGAGCTACCACACGTGCGCGGCGAGATCCGCTTCGACAACGTTTCCTTCGCCTACAACGAGGGCGAGTGGGTGCTGCGAGAAGTGGACCTGACCATCAGCGCGGGTGAGAGCGTCGCGATCGTCGGCGCGACGGGGGCGGGGAAGACCTCGATCATCAGCCTGATCTCGCGCTTCTACGACGTGCAGAAGGGTCGCATCCTGCTGGACGGCGTCGACCTGCGCGACATGCGCCAGGCCGATGTCCGGCGGCACGTCGGCGTCGTCCTCCAGGACCCGTTCATCTTCGCCGGCACGATCGCGTCCAACATCCGCCTGAACGAGTCGTCGATCGGCGACGAGCAGGTGCGCGCCGCCGCGCGGTTCGTGAACGCCGACAAGTTCATCGACCGTCTTCCCGACGGTTATGCGACGGTCGTGACCGAGCGTGGCTCGACGCTCTCCGTCGGCCAGAAGCAGCTTCTTGCGTTCGCGCGTGCCATCGCATTCAACCCGGAGATCATGCTCGTGCTCGACGAGGCGACGTCGTCGGTGGACACCGAGACCGAGCACCTCATCCAGGACGCCCTGAAGAAGCTGATGCAGGGCCGGACCTCGATCATCATCGCCCACCGTCTCTCGACCATCCAGAACGTCGACCGCATCATCGTGCTGCACAAGGGACGCGTGGTGGAGATGGGCACGCACCGCGATCTCCTCGCGCAGCGTGGCGTCTACCACCGGCTGTACGAGCTTCAATACCGCGCGCACGAGACAGACTCGTCGGTGAGGACGGCCTAGTTCTGCGGGCCTGGCTGGAACCCGAGCCGGCGATCCGTCTCGACGGGTCCACCTGCGAGATCTCCGCTGCCTTTGAAGGCGGCGCCGAGATCACAGTCGTCAAGCTTTCGGGACACGCTGAGCGGGCGAACATTCAAGGGCTGCTGACTGAGTTGCAGGGTCTCGCGCAGCAGCGCGGGCTGATGCCGTCACCTGGCTTGTGAGAGCCCCAGCCGCTCTGTAGCAGGCCGCGGCCGTTCGAAAGACGGCTTGGGCGGGGACCCGAAGGCCCCCGCCGAGCCGGACACTCAGACGGTGACGCGTCGTCCTTGCGTGTAGCGGTAGATCGCGAGAACGATGAGTGCGCCGATGATCGAGCCGATCCAGCCGGCCGACGGCGGAGGAAGTGCCGCGCTGCCTTGGAAGAGGAGCTGCGCCAGCCAACCGCCGACGAATGAGCCGACGATGCCGAGAACGATCGTCGGGATCCAGCCCATCGAGTCGCGTCCCGGCATCAGGAACCGCGCGATGACGCCGACGATCGCGCCGAAGATGATCCAGGTGACGATGGCAGTGAGGTCCATGGAGTTGTCCTCCTTTCCACGTGCTGCTCCCTGCCCTGCGCAGGCAGCGTGCCAGGCGCCCGAAAAGGCGCCCGCGCCTAGTGCACGGGCTCCTGGAACGGGTACACGGTGAACGTGGACGGCCCCGACGCGTCATCGCACCGCGCCACCCCGAGGGTCGAGACCGCCTTCCCCGCGACGTCGACGAACGTGCCCGCGATGACGCCTCCGGCATCGGGGAGCGTCACGCGGAAGCTCATCGGTAGCGCGTCGTCGCAATAGTTCTCCCAGCGCAGGGGCGCGCTGGCGCCGATACCCAGGAGTCCGGCGGGATCCGGCCGGAATTCGCTGACCGGGACGACCACGAGCTTCGGGGTGCCGGCGGCGACGCTGGCGCTTCTCACGTCGAGCGGCGCTCCGCCGGTGGTGAGGAGCACGACATCGGGGTTCCCGCGTAGCGAGCAGGCCGCGGTACCGCGGTTCGCGACGAAGACCGCGCCGGCGAAGAAGTCCGTGGTCTGGACACCGGCGGCGACCGCCTGCAGCTGCGACGCGATGCACTTCGGAACGTTGGTCGGCTCAGCGGTCGGCGACGACCTCAGCGTCGCGGTCGGTGCAGTGCTCACGAGCGCAGCGGTGCGCGAGGCGCTCGGAGCGGGCGAAGGCGTCACGACCACGCTCGTAGGTGCGCTGCACGAGACGAGCGTCACCGCCAGCAGCAGACGAAACATCGTTGGACGTTAGCATCGCGCTGTGCTCCGCTTCATTCCTGCGCTGGCGCTTGCGATCGCGTGCGCGTGCTCGTCCGCAGTCACGCCAACGCCGACGTCGTCGGCGATCGCCGACGACCGCATCCAGCTCCTGCATACCGACGATATCCACGGACACCTGGATGCGGACATCGTGCAGAGCGCGAGCGCAAGCTCCGCGTTCCGTGCCGGCGGGATGGCGCAGCTCGCGGGGCAGGTCGCCGCGTTCCGCGCGCGTGCTCCCCAGCGGACGCTGCTCATCGACGCGGGCGACGCCTGGCAGGGCACGTTCATCTCGAACGCGAACAAGGGCGAAGCGGTCACGAAGGCGATGAACCTCATGCACTACGACGCGCTGGCCGTCGGGAACCACGACTTCGATTGGGGACAGGACGTGCTCGCCCAGCGCGCGAAGGAAGCGACCTTCCCGTTCCTGGCGGCGAACGTCGTCGAGAGCAAGACGGGACGAGCGCCGCCGTACCTGAAGCCGTTCGAGGTGCGCGACCTCGGCATCGCGCGCGTTGGGATCATCGGAGTCACCAATCCCGGCTCGGCGACGATCGTGAAGGCGACGAGCGTCGCCGGGCTGCAGTTCCAACCAGCGGCCGACTCCATCAGACCGCTGATCGCCGAGGTGCAGAAGCAGGCCGACATCGTCGTCGTCGCGGCGCACATCGGAATGACCGAAGCGGTGCAGCTCGCGCGCGACGTGCCGGGGATCGACGTGATCGTCGCGGCCCATGACCACCTGCCGATCCAGACCGCGCGACTTGAGGGCCGGACGACGATCGTCGACGCGGGCGCCTACACGCAGTACGTCGGTCGGCTGGAGATCATCGTCGACCGAGCGACGCACAAGATGACCGATGCGGTGCGCGGCAGTGCCCTCATGCCGGTCGCGGCCAATCCGAACGTCAAGCCGGATCCGGAGATCGCGAAGCTCGTCGACGATCGCCGCGCCGAGGGCGAGAAATACACCTCGCGCGTGGTCGGCCGGACGACGGAGCCCCTCATCAATACCCGCGAGGAGACCGGCTTCGGGAACCTCATCACGGACGCGTTCGTCGAGTACGGCCGCCAGCAGGGATGGAAGACCGACGTGGCGTTCTACAACATGGCCGGGGTCCGCGCCTCGTTCCCCGCGGGACAGCTGACGTACGGCCAGCTCTACGAGGCGCTGCCGTTCTCGAACACCGTGGTGAACGTCGATCTCACCGGCGCCGACCTCGCCGCGATCATCGACCGCGCCGCGTGCGTGAACGGGCGGCTCCACATGGCCGGCGTCGTCGTGTCGTTCCGCTTCGACAACGGCCTGCCGAACTGCGTGAAGAGCATCACCGTCGCCGGAGCGCCACTCGCATCGACTCGGACGTATCACGTCGCGACGATCGACTATCTGCTGCTGGGCGGCGACGGGCACACCGGTTTCGCGAAAGGCACGAACGTCATCTATGGCGACGTCGAAGTCGACGTCGTCGCCGCGTACATCACGGCGCACTCGCCGGTGAGTCCGAAGGTCGAAGGCCGGCTCGCGCCGTCGTCGTAGTGGACACAGCAGCGGCGTTCCTCGGGATCTCGGCGCTCGTCATCGTGACGCCGGGCCAGGACACCGTCCTCACGATCCGCAACACGCTGCTCGGCGGCCGCGTCGGCGGGGCGTTCACCGCGGCCGGCGTCGCGTTCGGTCAGGCGATCTGGACGCTCGCCGCGAGCGCAGGCGTCACTGCGCTGCTGCTCGCCTCGGAGCCGGCGTTCGCCGCCGTCCGCCTCGCCGGCGCCGCGTTCCTCGTGTACGTCGGTGCGCAGGCTCTCGTCGCGGCCGCCAGAGGCGGCGTTGCGCGTGCGGTCGTGGCCGGGCGCGCGCAGGGACCCAGTCCACGTGCCGCGCTCCGGCAGGGTCTGGTCAGCAATCTGGGGAACCCGAAGATGGCGGTCTTCTTCACCAGCCTGCTGCCACAGTTCGTACCCGCGGGACCAACGGCCTTCCTCAGCATGCTCGGTCTCGGTCTGGTGTTCTGCTGCATGACGCTCGCCTGGCTTTCGGTGTACGCGCTCGTGGTCGGTCGCGCGGGCCACGTGCTCGAGCGCCCGGTGATCCGCCGCGTGCTCGACGGCGTCGTCGGCGCGGTGCTCGTGATGTTCGGCATTCGTCTCGCGTCCCAGCAGCGCTGATGCCGGAGCCGATGACGGTGGCGATCGATGCCGCGCGGGCCGCAGGCCGACAGCTCATGGAGAGCTTCGAGGGCAAAGCCACGGGCGTCGACGCGAAGTCGAGCCACACCGATCTCGTATCCGACGCGGATCGCGCGTCGGAGACGGTGATCGTCTCGGCGATCCGCTGGGCGTTCCCGGAAGACGCGATCGTCGCGGAGGAGGGCTCGCTCGAGCGCGGCGGCTCGGGCCGCATCTGGTACGTCGACCCGCTGGACGGCACGATCAACTACCTGTACGGGGTGCCGCACTGGTCCGTCGTGCTCTGCGTCGCCGATGCCAGCGGCGCGCTCGCCGGCGTCGTGTACGACCCCGTTCGTGATGAGCTCTTCAGCGCGGAGCGGGGAAATGGGGCGCACGTCTCGCGCGACGGAGGAGCGCCGCGCCAGCTAGGCACGACCGCCGTCACGGATCTCGCCAGCTCTCTCGTCGCGACCGGCTTCGCCTATGTAAAGGATGACCGGCTGGAGCAGGCACGCATCCTCACGCGCGTGCTCGGTGAGGTCCGCGATCTGCGACGCTTCGGCTCGGCCGCCCTCGATCTCTCGTGGGTGGGCGCCGGGCGCTGGGACGCGTATTTCGAGTCCGTCGACAAGCCGTGGGACTGGATGGCGGGCGCGCTCATCGTTCGCGAGGCGGGCGGGCGCGTCACCGAGCTGCGGCAGGCTCGGTCGGGCCATCCGCACATCGTCGCGAGCGCGCCGGGCGTGCACGATGCGCTCATAACGCTGCTCAAACGGGCCGTGCAGGCGGCGTAGAACTCTCTAGACTTGACCTCGATGCCCGTGCAGGAAGAACGTCCCGCCGAGCGGGCGGGAGTACCGATCGACTTCGAAGAGGACGTCATTCAGCGACGTCCCCAGACCACCCAGGCGGGCCTGGGCAGCGAAGAGTTCCCGACGCGCGAGGGCGTCCTCGCCGACGAGGACAACATGGTCTTCACCACCGTCAACAACCTCATCAATTGGGCGCGCTCGCGCAGTCCATGGCCGCTCGGATACGGGTTGGCCTGCTGCGCGATCGAGATGATCGCCACGGGTGCCTCGACCCATGACCTGGCGCGCTTCGGAGCAGAGGTCTTCCGCTCGAGCCCGCGCCAGGCCGACGTGATGATCGTCGCGGGCACCGTGACTCACAAGATGGCTCCTCGGCTGCGGCGCCTGTACGAGCAGATGCCGGAGCCGAAGTGGGTCATCGCGATGGGGAACTGCGCTTCGTCGGGAGGCGAGTTCTGGGATAGCTACTCGACGTTGCAGGGTGTGGACACCATCGTCCCCGTCGACGTGTATGTGCCCGGCTGTCCGCCGCGCCCTGAGGCCCTGCTCGAGGGCGTCCTGCGGCTGCGCGAGAAGATCGCCAAAGGCGGTTAGGAACTGACCACCACCGACACCGAGCTTCGCCAGATCCGCGAAGGCGCCGGCGTCGAGCTTCCGGTCATCGAGGACGAAGGCCTCGAGACCGAGGAGCTGATCCTGAATTTGGGGCCGCAGCATCCCTCGACCCACGGCGTGCTCCGTTTGGTCTTGCGGCTGTCCGGGGAGAAAGTGGTGGAGTGCATCCCGGTCATGGGCTACCTCCACCGCGGTCTCGAGAAGATCTTCGAGTGGCGCACGTACGCACAGGGCGTTCGCTACGCGGACCAGGCCGATTACGTGTCGAACATGCTCAACGAGCATGCCTACGCAGGCGCGATGGAGGCCATCGCCGGCATCGAGGTACCGCGCCGCGCCGAATACATCCGGGTCATCGTCGACGAGCTGAGCCGCGCGGCATCCCACCTGATCTGGCTGGGCACCTACGGACTCGACCTGGGCGCCACGACGCCGGTGCTCTGGTGCTTCCGCGATCGGGAAGACATCCTCGACATGCTCGAGGAGCTCTGCGGCTCGCGCATGAACTTCAACTACTTCCGGCCCGGCGGCGTGCTCTATGACCTGCCGCCGGGATGGCTCCCGAAACTCACCCGCTTCCTCGACCGGTGGGAGAAGAACATCGAGAACGACTACGTGCAGATCCTCGACGGCAATGAGATCTTCCTCGAGCGGACGATCGGCATCGGTCGCATCCCGGCCGAGGTCGCGAAGCAGTACGGGGTGACAGGGCCGATGCTTCGCGCATGCGGCGTTCCCTGGGACCTGCGCGTCGACCGACCGTACTCGATCTACCCCGAGCTCAAGTCGATGCAGCCCGTCATTCTTGCGGACGGCGACGCCTTCGCGCGCTACAAGGTGCGCCTTGGGGAGATGCGGCTGGCGATCAAGCTCATTCGTGAGTGCATCGACGGCATCCCTGGCGGTCCGGTGCGCGCCCGCCTGGGACACGTGTGGAAGTGCCCGAAGGGCGAGGCGTACTACACGGTCGAAGGCGCGAAGGGCGAGGTCGGCATCTACATGATCAGCGACGGGCGCAGCCCCAACCCCTTCCGCGCCAAGATGCGCGGCGCGTCGTTCGTGAACCTGCAGATCCTCCCGTGGCTGCTGAAGGGTCGGCTGGTGGCGGACGTGATCGCGATCCTGGGCTCGATCGACATCGTGCTCGGCGAGGTAGACCGATGAGTGAGCGAGGAGCGGTTCATCCGCGACGAGCGAATCCGGCAGCCGTGAGCGTGTTTCCGCGCCGCAGGCGCGAGATTGGGCAGGACCGGTAATGTTCGGGATCATCACCGGGATGCTCCGCACGCTGGAGCATTTCGTCCGACCCCGGCCGGTCACACGCAAGTACCCGTACGAGAAGCGGGTCCTCCCCGAGCGCAGCCGCGGCCTCATCGCGCTGCTGCTCGAGCCGGAGACGAGCATCTTCAAGTGCGAGAGCTGTCTCATGTGCGAGAAGGCCTGCCCGCCGCGCGCGATCTCGATCTCGTACTCGTTCCGCAACGCGTTCCGGCGCCGTCCGCTCCTCGCGCCGCGGGCGAACTACTACCGGATCCGCATGGTCGCGGCGGCGCCCTACGGGGACCGCCGTCCGATGTCCACCGCGGTCACGACGATCCCGGCGGAGGATGAGGCGAAGCTCGACCTCACGAAGATGCGCGGCATCCTCGAAGGCGAGAGAGAGGGCGCGGACCGCATGACCCGCGTCCTGTATAGGGCGCACGCCGCGTACGGCTACCTGCCGTGGAGCGCAGCGGAGCTCGTCGCCATCGAGTTCGGGAAGACGATGACCGACGTGTACACGACGGCTTCGCTCCTTTCGAACTTCCGTGGCGCGCCCGCGGGCGAGGGCACCGCGGTGCCGCGTGGCGGGCGGCGCTTCACCGGCAACCTCGCGATCGCGGGCGCGTGGCCGCCGCAGTCGCCACCGCCCGCGCACGACGAGCTGCACGAAGATGAGGTGCATCACGTCGTCGAGCCCGCGTATGCCCGCTAGTACCGCGGTGCGCTTGCTCGATGGCGCTCGCGTTCCCGCCCTCGATCGCGCCCTCGACGCCGACGCCGCGATCGAGCGAGTGGCCGCATCCGGATTGCGTGGCCGGGGTGGCGCGGGGTTCGCGCTGGCGGACAAGCTGCGCGCGGTGCGCGCGAATTCCGCCGGAGGCGACGCGTACGTCGTCGCGAACGCGTACGACGCGGACCCGGACAGCCCGCTGGCGCGGACGCTGCTGGAGGGGCACGCCGACCTCGTCGTGCGTGGCATCGAGCTCGCCATGGCCATCACCGGTGCGACGCACGCGTTCCTCTATCTGCATCCCGAAGCGGCCGGCGCGCGCGATGCGGCCGAGCGCGCCCTCGCAGGCCGCGAGGACATCGAGATCACGCTCGGTCCGGGTGGCTTCATGGGCGGCGAGGAGAGCGCGCTCCTCAACGTGCTCGAGTCGAAGCGCGCGATGGCGCGACAGCGGCCTCCGTACCCGGCACTTCAGGGCTACCTGATGCGGCCGACGCTCGTGTCGAGCGTGGAGACGCTCGCGTGGCTGCCGCTCGTTCTCGAAGGCGCGAAGGCCGAGACGAAGCTCGTGTCGGTGACCGGAACGGTGAAGAAGCCTGGCGTGTACGAGGTCGACCTCGGCACGACGCTCGGCGCGATCCTGGACCGCGCCGGTGGCGTGACCGGCGAGCTGAAGGCGATCCATGTCGGGGGACCCACGGGCGGCCTGCTGTCGGCGCAGCGTCGTAGCGCACGGTTCGATTACGACGACCTGAAAGCGGCCGGCACGCACATGGGGTCCGCTCAGATCCGCGCGATCGGCACGGACGTCTGCATGGTCCGCGAGGCCGGGCGGCTCTTCGCGTATCTCGCGAAGGAGAGCTGCGCGATCTGCGTGCCGTGCCGCGTTGGCACCAAGCGCGTCCAGGGCATCCTCGAGGGCGTGACGTCGTCACTCGGGCGCGACGGCGATCTGCCGTGGCTCACCGAGCTCGGCGACCACATGGAGCAGTTCTCGCTCTGCGGCTTCGGCATCACCGCGCCGTCGATCCTGCGCACGACGATGCGCGAGTTCCCGGATGACTACCGGTCGCACATCAAAGACCTCAAATGTCCGACCGGGACCTGCACGACGCTTCGCGCGCGCCGGTTCGAGACGATGGTGCAGCCGTGAGCGAGACGTGCCAGGCCTGCAGCGGCTTCATCGAGAAGGGCGCGGATGGCGCCTGGCGGCATCTCGCCCGCTGGGAGCCGTGCATCAGCGCGCGGCCGCGGACGCGGACCGCCACGCTCATCAGCGCCGAGCAGCGAAGCGCGCTCGCCGACTACCTGTCGCTCCGAGTCGAACGGAATGAGTGGAAGTACTGGGTGGTCGGTGGCGTCATCGCGTTCTACCTCGCCCTCCTGTCGCGCGGCGACTGGCGCATCTTCGCGGCCGGCCTGGTCATCGGCGCACTGACGACGGCGTCGATCATCGCGACCGTCGAGCACGCGCACGCCCTTCTCCGGCGCGAGACGACGCTCATCCGCGTGACGGGATCGCTCGTCGTGGAGACGCGCAAGGATTCAGAGAAGGAGAAACGCTTCGTTCGTGTCGATGGCCGCGAGATCGTGCTCGACAGCGAGGTGCACGTCGGGCGCGAGCTGGGCGGCATCGAGTACACCGAGAAGCGCGCCTATCCGCTCGCGATCTGGGACCGTGACGGCGACCTCGTGTGGCACCGACCTGAGTACGAGCCCGCGCCGCTCGGCGCCGATAGGATGGTCCTCACCGCATGAGTCTCCTCGAGCGCTACATCCAGCCCGCGGAGTCCCAGCTGCCCACGGTCTCGCACGCCGGCGAGATCCCGTCGGGCCAACCGACCTGCACGATCACGATCGACGGCCAGGAGGTCACCGCGATCCCCGGCGAGGCGATCCTGCGCGCAGCGCAACGCGCCGGCTTCAAGGTCCCAACGCTCTGCGACGACGAGAAGCTCGCGCCGGCCGCGGCGTGTCGCATGTGCCTGGTCGACATCGAGGGCCAGGATCGGCCACTGCCGTCGTGCCACATCGCGGTCGAGCCCGGGATGAAGATCGTTTCGAGCTCGGACGCGCTGTTCAAGCTTCGCAAGCAGAACCTCGAGTACATCCTCAGCGATCACAACGCGTACTGCATGCCGCCGTGCCAGATCAGCTGCCCGACTCACATCGACATCCCGGGCTACCTGGAGCTGATGGCGAAGGGTCAGCACGTCGAAGCGGCACGCCTCGTGAAAGAAGTGCTGCCGTTCCCGTACATGCTCGGTCTGGTCTGCCCGAAGCCCTGCCAGGAGGTGTGCCGCCGCGGGCTGGTCGAGGAGGAGATCGCGATCTGCCAGTGCCACGGCTACACCGGCGAGCTCGTGATGGAGATGGACGTAGCACCGACGCCCTTCCCGCAGAAGATCGCGAGCGGCAAGCGCGTCGCGGTCGTGGGTGCCGGACCCGCGGGCATGACCGCCGCGTACTACACGGCGCTCAACGGCCACGCCGTGACGGTGTTCGACATGATGGCGAAGCAGGGCGGCATCTGCCGATACGGCATCCCGGAGTACCGCCTTCCCAAGGTGAAGCTGGACAAGGAGCTCAATTCGCTCTGGCAGCTGCGCGACACCGAGTTCAAGGGCGGTATGAAGCTCGGCCGCGACTTCACCGTGGATCAGCTGCTCGCGCAGGGCTACGACGCGGTATTCCTCGGGATCGGCGCGTGGAGCAGCAACGAGCTGCGCATCCCCGGAGAGGATCTGCCCGGCGTCATCGAGGCGATCAACTACCTGCGCCAGAACGCCGAGGGCGATCCGGTCCCGGTGGGAAAGGGCAACAGGGTCGTCGTCATCGGTGGCGGCTTCACCACCTTCGACTGCGCGCGTACGTCACGCCGGCTCGGGGCCGAGGTCACCGTCGTCTACCGCCGCTCGCGCAAGGAGATGGGTGCGCACTACAGCGAGGTCGACGACGCGGAGCACGAGGGCATCAAGCTCGAGTTCTACGCGGCGCCGGTCAAGATCGTCGAGAAGAACGGGCGCGTGGGCGGCGTCGAGTTCCAGCGGATGGCGCTCGGTGAGCCCGATGCGTCAGGCCGGCGCCGCCCGGTGCCGGTCGAGGGCTCGAACTTCACGATCGACTGCGACACCGTGATCCCGGCCATCGGCCAGATCCCGGTCCTGGACTGGATCGACCGGGACACCGGTGTACGTCGGAGCAAGCGCGAGACGATCATCACGAACGGCGCGCTTATGACCGACCGCCCTGGCGTCTTCGCCGGCGGCGACGCGCAGATGGGAACGCGCACGGTCATCGAGTGCGTCGCGCAGGGCAAGCTCGCGGCGAAGGCGATGGACCGCTACCTGGCGGGCGACGACATGGCCCGTGTCGCGGAAGAGATCGCTGAAGAGGAGCGGGTGCCAGAGCTCATCGACATCGTTCCGTACAAGCCGGAAGAGCCACAGGTCCGGATGCCGATGCTGTCGTTCCTGGAGCGCGAGCAGTCGTTCCAGGTGATCGAGAACGGCTACACCAAGGACCTCGCCGAGAAAGAGGCGGCACGCTGCCTCCAGTGCGTGTGCCCCGACGTCGGCCGATGCCACCTGCAGCGGCTGTCGGTCGAGCACGGTCTCACCGAGAACCGCTTCCACCGCGCCGAGCCGATCGACTACCACGACTACGAGTACGACTTCAGCCACGACTTCATCCTTCGCGACCTGAACAAGTGCATCAACTGCACGCAGTGCGTGCGGATCTGCCGCGACGTCATCGGCGCGAACTGCTACGGGCTCATGGGCGGCGGCTACGACTCGATCGTGACGACACCGTGGAACGTCTCGCTGTCGTACACGGACTGCGTGTCGTGCGGCGCCTGCGCCGAGACGTGTCCCACGGGCGCGTTGATGATGCGCGAGCGCGATCTGCAGACCTACGAGCTCGACGTCGTGCGCTGCATCTACTGCGGCGACTGCGTCGAGGTGTGTCCCCACGGCGCGCTCGGCGAAACGCCGAACTTCGAGCTCGCGACGTACAAGCGCTTCGGCGTGACGGTCCTGGCGAAGGAAGAGCTCGCAGTGGCGAAGACCTGGAAGTCGTCGGAGCAGGTGCCCACGAACGGCGATGGCAACGGCGGAGTGCGTCCGCCCGAGGTGCGGCCGCCCGCTCCGCCGCGCTGGGGCGCGTAAGCGAAGATCTACCTTCGCTCATTCGACGGGCGTTGGGTCGGCTTCGCGCCGGAGGCCCTCATTCAGCCGGCGGGCCAAGGCCTGATCTCGCGTGATGAGGCGCTGCATGAGGTGCGCGCACGAGTTGCCGCGCAGCGCGCGGATCTCGAGCGGCTCGGTGCGACATTCGAGGGCGGCGCCGAAGAAGTGACCGAGTGGGGAAGCGACTGGGGCGTACCACTCGCACCTTTCTTGCCCCCTTCACCCTCCCTGCTGCGCGCCGGCCTCGCGCTTCTCGATGAGCGCGAGCGGCAGCTGGACTCGACCGTAAGCGCGCTCGCGCCAGCCGAATGGGAACGACGCGACGGGTCGGACGGCTGGACGTTACGGATGGTCGTGGACCACCTGGCGGCGGGATCGCTCCTATTTTTGTTGCGCGTTGAGATCTGGCCGCTCGACGCTGACGAGGCGCAGCGTGGTGCCCTCGAGGAGGTGCTCTCGCGCGCTGTGCGGTGCAGCCGTGAGTCCAAGGCATTCGAGCTGTTTGGTTGGAACGCTGAGAACGGACGCGTCCGCTGGACCGCGCGCACGGTCGTGAGGGCCATTGGCAGGATGCAGCATGGGTGGCTTGCACATATCGCCGGCGGACCCGAGCCCAAGGAGCTCGACTTCACCAGGCACGAGAACGCTGGAGGTGACGACTCCGCGGTGGGGGATGACGAGATCGCCGAGCTTCGGGAGCGTGACGCCAGGCTTCGGAGCGCGGCGCGCGAGTGGCCCGGTGTCCGCGTCATCGCATTCTGGTATCGCTACTACCGCGATCGTCTGACGAACTGGCCGGTTGACGAGCTCGAACGCTGGCGCGCAATGCGCGCTGCTTTCCGGGACCGCCTGTTGTCGTACGACGAGAGTGGCTTGGCGGCCGTTCGCGTCGCGCCGCACGGAGGCTGTACGAGCGTGCGTCAGCAGCTCGCGCTCGCGCTTTCGCACCTGCCGGAGCATCAAGGGCAGATCGCGAAGATCCTCGGGGTCGCGCAGCCGGCCAGAGGCTGATGGCGACGCTCCGCGACCGACTCATCGCTCGCATCCGGGCGCGCGGGTCGATCAGCTTCGCGGAGTACATGGAAGCGGCCCTCTTCGATCCCGAAGACGGCTACTACACATCGCGTGTTGCGCTGGGATTCGAAGGCGACTACCTCACAGCGTCCGATCTCGGGCCGCATTTCGCACGCGCGCTCGCTCGCGCGTTCGCGGATCTGTGGACGCAGCTGGGGAAGCCCGCCGCGTGGGATCTGGTCGAGGCAGGCGCAGGCCGCGGCATCTTCCTCCGTGACGTGCTCACCGCTCTCGAGCGCGAGCGCGCCGATGCGGCAAAGGGCGCGCGCCCGACCATCGTCGAGGTCTCGCCGCGGCTGCGCGAGCAGCAATCGACGACCCTCGCCGGCCGCGACCTGCGCTGGGCGTCTGATGCGCGCGCGCTCGCTCCCGTGCAGGGCGTCATCTTCGCGAATGAGGTGCTCGATGCCTTCCCCGTGCACGTTCTCGTGCGGACCGCGGAGGGTGTGCGTGAGGTCTTCGTCCAGGAGAACGCCGGCGTCCTCAGCGAGACGCTTCGCGCGCCGAGCCTTCCCGATCTCAGCTGGCGCGTCCCCGAGCGGCTTCCGGCCGGCGGACGCTGGGAGGTCAGCCCGGCGGCGGAGGGCTGGGTCGCGAGCCTCGCACCCGCGCTCACCAGTGGCTACGTCCTGTTCGTCGACTACGGCGGCGA
This sequence comes from Candidatus Limnocylindria bacterium, assembly GCA_036523395.1. NCBI lineage: Bacteria > Bacillati > Chloroflexota > Candidatus Limnocylindria > Candidatus Limnocylindria bacterium. Next base: position 28,612 of record DATDEH010000032.1, read on the forward strand.
TGAGAACGAGCTGCTCACGCGCCTCGGGGCCGGCACGCTGCGCGGTTTCTCGCGCCATCGGCTCATCACCGATCCTTACACCGAACCCGGCGCGCAGGATCTGACTGCGAGCGTGAACTTCACGGCGATCCGCCGTGCGGCGGAGGGTGCTGGCTTCGCGTTCGCGGGCCGCGCGACGCAGCGCGACGCACTCATCGCGCTGGGGATCCGCGAAGCGACCGCGCGCGCGGATACGCCGATCGAGCAGCTGCGCGCGCTCGGCCGCCGTTCCGCGATCGACACGCTCCTCGACCCGAACGGCTTCGGCGCATTCGAGTTCGTGTGCTTCGCGAAGGACGCGCCGACCGAGGGCCTGCGCATGTTCGGGACGCGGGCGACAAGCGAGGTCCGGTATCCTTGAGGCGACGGGCTCTTAGCTCAGCTGGTTAGAGCGCAGCGTTGACATCGCTGAGGTCGCGTGTTCGAGCCACGCAGAGCCCACCGGAAGACATTTGGAGACGATGGCGTCAGCGAGCCGCTAGATCGTGCGGCTGGCTCGTTCGGTCTCGGCGGTAGATAGGGTCGGGCGGACGGTCTTCCATGTTCCCGATCGTGATGTCATCAAGCCGAGTCGGTGGCACGCGTACCCACTCATGGTTCTGGTCCGCCCCGCGCGCGCAGTACCCCGTCATCTGGCCGCGGGTCCTGACGGTGTAGCCATCGGCGCTCAGCGGATCCGCCTTGTGCTTCGCAAGGCACACGAACTCCACGAGCGCAGCCGAACCGTCTCGCTTGGCAAACTCCCCGTCGCCCACGCCACTGTTCTCCTCCAAGCCGGTCCCGGGCGCATCCCCCGAAAGGAGGAGGTGGCTACGGTGGTGCCTGCTGCCGACGAACCATTCCCCGCCAGTAGCTGAATGACCCGTCAGAGCCGATGATCAGATCTACCCGCGCCGGCGCTCTGCCGGGGTCAGTCCACGTCGTGGCGATAGAGAAGCCCGCACCTGCGCCGTAGCCAGGGGCCGATTCGAGCGGCCGCGGACGTACGACCACGGTCAACCCTGCGGCGAACGCGTCGCGCATGATCTGCGCGAAACGCTGTGGTGAGTGCGAGCCGAAGCCTGCCTGCTCCGCCCCGCTGATCATGCAATCGCCCATCAGGCTTGCCAGGATGGCAACGTCCTTTCGCGCGAACCCATCGGCAAGTCCGTCAGCGACCGATTCTGCCGAACGCGGTGGCCGGGTGGTCGAGATGGAAGCGGCAGTCCGCGGTACGAACGCGAAGGAGTCGACTATTCCTCGCATCGCGCCGACCAGCGGGTCGCCCGCCGTCGCGGTGAAGCCGACCAGATACATGAGGTCGTCGACCGCGATCAGTGTCGTTTCCGTCTGGAGCGCGCCGTTGATGACCCGTACTCCTTCGCGACCGTCGAGCCTGGCCGGCTCGAGGCGCTGTCCCTGCGTCGACCCCATCCGCGGCGAATTAGCGAACGCGTCCGCCGTGAGTCGATCCGCGTTCCGGTCCACCCGGACGCTCACCGTGCCGAACAGCCCACCCGCGTCCCCATAGCTTTCGTCCGCGGGGGGCACGCTCGTGAATCCATCGATCCCAAGGAGGTCGGGCCTCGCCGGATCTGGGCCGACCGAGAGGCAGCCGGTGCGTCGCCACAGCGGCGGCAGTTGCACCGAGTAGCCCAGCGCGGCACTGACGAAACGGCCGCTCGCCGCGGTCGCTGTGGTCACTGCCGTCGCGGTGGATGGGGGCGACGCGCTCGATAGAGGCGTCGGCGATCCTGTGACGCTCGGACTCGGAACGCCGGTGATGGTTGCGGCAGATCGCGTGAGAACGACGATCGCGCCGATCGCGAGGACCACGGCCATGAGTGCGATTGCGATGAGTGCGCCGCGTCCGATCTGCGGAGGCGGTGCGGAACTCATGACTTCGTGGTCGACTTGCCCTTCGTCTTGGCTCGGGCTGCTTTCGCGGCGGGCGCACCTTTCGCCGCCGGTGCCGCGGCAACCGCCGCGGCGGCTTTCCCCGTGCGCCTCGTGGCGTGTTGCTTGACCCCGTCGAGGAGCTCCTGGACGTCGAAGGGCTTCCGGAGGGCCATCTTCGCCCCGAGCTCCCGCAGCTGCGGCCGGAGGGTGTCCATGTCCTCGGTGGCGGACACGACGATGACCGGCGGCTGACGGTCCGCCTCCATCTCGCTGCGCGAGCGTAAGAACTGGATGCCGTCGGCCCCGGGGAGGAAGAGATCGAGGAGCACAAGATCGACCGACGCGTCGCCGTGGAGGATCCGGAGGCCTTCCTCGGCATCCGGCGCTGGGGTGACCTCGTAGCCGGCGCTGCGGAGGATCGTCTCCAGCAGCCTGCGGGTGTTCTCGTTGTCCTCGACGACCAGGATGTTCTGCTTCTGGGTGCTTTCCATCGTGCCAGTCTGAAAGATTGGTCAAGAAATGTCTTGCGGCCCCATCAGGCCCTCTCGGAAACCCTCTTCTCTGGGGTCCTCGTTGACCATCAGCCCGTGACCCCCGTCGATGGGGTCCACAAGCTGCCAGCCGTCCAGCTCCAGCTCAACGAGCCACTCGGCATGGTCGCGAAGCATGAGCGACGCCTCGATGAGTGTCTCCGCCTCGTCGGCGACCCACTTCACGCAGACGCCCTCGACGCGCGCCTCGAAGTCCTCCTCGGTCAGCTCGCCAGCGATGTCGGCCGCCTCGCGCGGCGACGGCGCCCGCGGCATTCCGTTCCCGTGAGCCCGCATTCGCTCACCTCCAGCGCCTTTCTGACATCGGCAGACCCTTGCGGGCATTCACCGGGCCTTCACAACCGAATGCTTTACTGAGGCGAGCATCTTTCCGCGCGAGGAGGGGACGCATGACCATCAGGGGGACGCAGCCACGGTCCGGGGGGCCGGCTATCGGTCTCGGAGTCGTGGGCATCGCCGCGTTGCTCGTGCTCATCATCGCGATCTTCGGATCTTTCACGCAGGTCGGCGTCGGCGAGGTCGGCATCGTGAAGCACTTCGGCGCGATCGACACCGATCACCCCGACGTGTTCGATCCGGGTATCCACACCAAGGTCCCGTTCCGTGACGACGTCGTGATCTTCGACACCCGCATCCAGAAGGAGCAGGTCGAGTCGAGCGCGGCGTCGAAGGACGGCGTAACGATCCACTCGACGATCACGATCAACTTCCACATCGACGCGGCGAAGGCGCCGCTGATCCTCCAGAACATCGGTGCGAACTACAAGGAGCGCATCATCGACCAGCAGATCCAGCAGGCGTTCAAGGACGTCACGGCGCAGTACGCCGGCCTCGAGCTGATCCAGAAGCGCGAGGAGGTCGCACTTAAGGCAAAGGGCGTTCTGAAGGACAAGCTCACGCCCTACTACATCGTCGTCGACGAATTCACGATCCCGAACTACGAGTTCCCCAAGGAGTTCAACGACGCGATCCTGGCGACGCAGGTGGCCAACCAGCAGAACCTCCAGGCCAAGCAGCTCCAGGAAAAGGCCCGCACCGAGGCCGAGACCGCGTTGATCGTTGCCCAGGGTCTGGCGAACGCCCAGAAGGCGCAGGCGACGACCCTGACCCCCGAGTACCTCCAGCTCCAGGCGATCAACAAGTGGAACGGCCAGCTGCCGCAGTACCTGACCCCGAACACGCCGCTGCCCTTCATCGGCACGACGCCGCAGACCCCGGCGAGGTAGGGGATGGCCGCGCTCGAGATCGTCATGGTCGCGGCGGCGGTGCTGCTGCTGATCACCCTGTTCCTGTACCTCTGGCAGCGCCTGGGGCTGGTCGGGACGGACCATGCGCACCGCTCGCCTCCGCACAAGCACCTGGAGATCCCGCCGCACGACCACGACAGCTGAATCCCGGCGCGCGCTCGCTTGCTTGTCGGTGTCGGCGCCGTTTCTTGCCCCACTAGTACGGGGGTGACGTTCTATGAAATGGCGCGTTGAGGGGATAGTGTCCCGTCTTACGTTCAAACGATCGAGCGGTCCTGCGCGCCCGTCGACGACGCCGGTGTGGCGTCCCGCCGAAGCGCCGGAACCCGCCCGCACGCCTGAATCGGGCCGCAAAGAGGAAGCTTCGGAAGGGAACAAGACCATGCAGCAGCGAGACACGCGCGACTATTCGGCTCCCCGGGATCGCACGACGCCCAGCGCGGGCGACCTGAACGCACTTCTCGGCAAGGGCTCCGAGTTCGAGGGCAAGCTCGCCTTCGAAGGCAAGGTCCGGATCGACGGCACGTTCACTGGCGAGATCTCGACCAACGACCTGCTCATGGTCGGCGACGGCGCCAAGGTCACGGCCGAGATCAGCTGCGGCACGGTCATCGTCGAGGGCGAGGTCATCGGCAACATCAAGGCGACCTCCGCCGTCGAGCTCCGCCGCCCGGCGAAGGTCCACGGCGACATCACGACGCCGTCCCTGGTCATCGAAAAGGGCGTCGTCTTCGAGGGTCGCTCCAAGATGGACGAGCTTCAGTCATCGAACGTCGTTCCGATCTACGCGACCGCCGAACCCGGCGAGTAGTAAAGAGATCGACGCCGTTCAAGGCGTCCTGATGTTCGACGGCGTCACGATCCGTGACGCCGACTTCAGGCGCGCCACTTTCGACGCTTTCGCGCCGGAAGGCTGCGCCTTCGAGCAGTGCGACTTCCGGGGTCAGACGCTCGACCGCCGATTCCAACCGCTGTTCTCTTCCCGGCGGCGGAGCGTCTTCCGCGAGTGCCGCTTCGATGAGGCGGACATGCGCGCGGTCCGCCCGGGCCAGGCGCGCTTCGAGCGCTGCCGGTTCGACAACGCCAAGATCGACGGCTGGGAGTCATTCACTGCCGAGTTCATCGACTGCACGTTCTCCGGGCGTATCGCGAATGTCCGCATCTACGGCCGGCCGTGGGGCGCGGGTGCGGAGAACCTCAATCCGATGCGGAAGATCAACGAGTTCCGCGGCAACGACTTCCGCAAGGCCGACCTCGTCGGCGTGACCTTCGTGCACGGGATCGACGTCGGCGCCCAGCGCTGGCCCCAGGGTCCCGAGTACGTCGTGCTCGACAAGATCCACCAGCGCATCGCCAAGGCGCGCGTCACCGTCCTCGACTGGCGCGAGCACCC
>DATDEH010000033.1 GCA_036523395.1 Candidatus Limnocylindria bacterium
AGTCGGTCGGTCCGGTTGAGCGTGAGGCGTTCCTCGTCCAGCGCGATCGGGAACTGTTCCGCGAGCAGGGCGCGGATCGCGTCTCCGGAGGCCGCTTCCGCGGTGCGACCGAGGGACGCGGCGATGCGCGCATGGACCCGGTTCACGAGCTGCACCTCCGCTTCGTCGTTGGTGCGACTGAGCTTCAGCACTTCTGGCGTCCAGCCCTCGTCGAGCGTCGTTGGTTGGATCGCGCGCAGTGCCGGTCGCTCCGAGAGCGAGGCGAGCTTGGTGATCGGGCGCAGTACGGCCACGGCTGTTCTTCCTTAGGCCCTTGCGGCCGAGATGATTTGACCTGCCTGCCGGGGTCCGTCGTCGCGGAGGAGTGCGTCGGCGAGTCGCATATAGCTCCGGCTCGCTCGCACACGCGCGCGCGAGTCGAACATCGAGATGCCCTGATTGATCGCGTCCGTCACACCCACGCCCTCACTCGGGATCGTTGAGGCCACGCGTCGTCCGAGGTTCTTCTCGACGTCCGCCATGCTCACGCCGGCCTTTCCCGGATGTCGGTTGAGCACGATCTGCGTCCGTTCGTCCCCGAGGAGCGGAGTCGCCGCGATGACGCGCCGGATGTTCTTGAGCGATGGGAGCTCCGGAGTCGTCACGAGCACGACATGATCCGCGGTCCGCAGCATGCCCAGCGTGAGATCGTCGAGGCTGGACCAGAGGTCGCACACGACAAAGGAGAAGTGGTCGCGTAACGCATCGACCGCCCGAACAATCCGGACCGGATCGGCCGAGTCCGACGAGCCGACGTGCTCCGGCGCGACGAGGACGTGGACCCCGGATTCGTGCTTCACGAAGACGTCCTCCACCAGGCCAGCGTCGAGCTGCTCGTCGTGCGCCATGAGATCGATGACGCTGTTGGCGCTTCGAAGGTCGAGCGCCACACCGACATCGCCGAACTGAAGGTCGAGATCGACGATGGCGACACGCTTTTTCGAACGGGACGAGAGGGCCACGGCGAGGTTCGTCGCGATCGTCGTGCAGCCGACGCCCCCCTTGGGGCTGTAGACGGCGATCACCGTGCCGCGACTGCGCGTGGGCGTGAGATCACCGCGTTGCAGGCGGCGCAGCTCGGTCTGGTTGGTGTGAGCGTCGCGGATCGTGCTTGCGAGGTCGCTCGGTTCGAAAGGCCGCAGGATGAAGCCGCGCGCCCCCGCGCTCACCGCCTTCGAGATCGTGATCGGCGTCACATCGGACCCGGTGACCACGACGCACGATTCCGGCGAAGCCGACAGCACCGTGCGCACCGTCACGCCGACGTCCGAGCCCGCGTGCGCGAGATCGAGCAGGACGACGCCGGGCCGCTTGTCACTAACCACTGACAGGAGCGTCGGGAGGTCGGTCACGATCCCAAGCAGGGTGATCCGACCATCGGCCGTCGCCGCGCGGATCGCCGTGGCGGCGGTGTGCTCCGATTCCAGCGCGATCAGGTTGAGGCCCGGGCTGGTCGTTGTCATCGCTTCACTCCGTAGGTGTTCAGCAGATATCCGAGGTCGACGCTCGTCGTCGCCGCAGTTTCGCTCTCGGCCCGAGACCGGACCGCGATGTCGATGGTCGCTTGGGTGTCGCGGAGGTACTTGAGCACGAGCGCGACTTGGTGGTCGACGACGAACGTGAGCGAGGACGTCTTCTGACCCTCGCGTCCGGCGACAAGGACATCGATGACTTCGAGGTTTTGCACCGTCGTCTGCGTCTTGCGCGCGAGCTCACCGGTGCCGGAGGTGACCGTGGCGAGCACGTCGATCCGGTCGCCGGGCCGCACCAGACCGGCGATCGTGAGCGGATCGACGGTCGGGAACGCGACGAGCACCTTACCCTTCTCCAGCGTCACCGATGCGCCGCTGCGGCCGTTCGCCGAGACGAGTTGCGACCGCACGATCGCGGCCCCTGACGGGATCGCGGACAACGTGGTCTGGCCGACCGCATCCGCCTGGTTCGTCACCGCGCCAGTCGGTACGAGGTTCTTCGGGTAGCTCTGAAGCGTGAGCATGTCCGCGGTCAGCACGGCGCGGGTGGCGATGTCTACTTTTGCCACCACGATCGGCGAGATATCGCTCGCCGCAGCTGCCTGCCGCGCGCCGACGTCCTGCGTCACGCCGTAGAGGGACAAGCCCGTGAGTCCCGCCAGAAGCAGGCCCAGCCCCAAGAAGATCCAGGAACGAAACTCGCGCATGTTCTTCTCCCTCTGTCCGGCTACTCGTCCGGGACCAGGAACGCGGAATTCATGAATTCGTTGAGAACGCAACCGGGGGCAAGTGGGTCTGTCGTGCAGATGCCTGCATCGCCGAAGGCATCGCCCCAATACGCCTGCACGCTCACGGGGCTGCTCGTGATGAGGCCCTCGTAGAACGCAAAGGGCACGACAGCCGCGATGTGCACGCGGTCGACGGTGGTGCTGCGGATCTTCTTGAGCGTCGAACAGTCCGGTTCATCCGGATCGCCCTTACGGCCCTGGATGATGAGTTGCCATCGATCGGGCGCCGCCTGGCTCGGGTCGAAATTCTCGGCGCAGTCCCAGAGCGGGAGATACACCGTGACGGCCTTGCCGAACAGCGGTGCGCCAGGACTCGCGGAGACGGGCGTCGATGAGTTAGGGACCACGCGGCCGTACCTTCTGACGAACGCGAGCATCTGATCGGCGATCACAGGCGTCAGATCGCCTGGGACCGTTTCGATCCAGTCGCCGATCTGGTTCGGGGCACCGGTGCACGACGGCCTCGGTAGGACGATCGACCGGTCGCAGCTACTCCGGCTGACCGGCAACTGCTCAGGCCTGTCGACGCCGGCGCCTGGCAATCCATTGAATGAACCCGACCAATCGGTGCTGAGGCCGATGCTGCCCCGATAGCCGTAATGGAACCAATTGGGCAGGTCACAGCCGATGGTGTCGGCGCTGGCCAGCGAGGGCCGACCCAGCGTGTCCCAGCTAGGTGCCGCCCCACACGCCCGGCTGTCCGCGTTCGGCATCTGTGCCTTCGGGTACACGGCGGCGTCGTTGTGGTCGTGCGCGTTCCTGATGCCATCGTCCGTGGTGCCCGTGTAGTCGGACTCGGTGTTGAACTGGTGGACGGACCGTGATCCGGCGTCCGACTCTCTCGGCGAGAAGTGCGTGAATGTGAGAAGTCCCCTGAACCCGGCAGGCCCGTACGGATCCAGCGGCCAAATCGTCCTGCGACCGGGCCCAGACAAGGCACTGCAGTACAGGCCGCAAGGTGGTCCCCCGAAATCGGACATGTTGAGGTGCAGCGCGATCGGCCAGATCGCTACGTTGGGTTCGGTCGTGTAGCCGGAGAGACCCTGACGTGGTCCGCTGGGCGGCGGCGTGGTCGACGGCAACTCGATCGGCCTCAGTGCCGCACAGTCGGCGTTGCCGCAGCCAGCGCTGCCGCTGAGACGCGCGCGGGCCGATGCGGCGATCGTGATCGTCTGTTGCGTGAGCGACCTGAAGCTGCTCATCGACCGGATGCGCACGAAGCTGGTGTCGTTCGGCACTGGCACACCCGAGCCGGCCGCACAACCGCTGGTACCGACTGTCGTCCACGTCCCCGGTGCAGTGGGATCGGAAAAGAACGAGATCTCGGTCGTGCCAGAAAGGGTCGCGGTACGGGCCGCGACATCGTCGCAGACTTCCTCGATCGTGGCGTCGAACGCGGGCACGGCTCCGACCACCTTGAATGTCGAAGCCACGTGGCGAGCCGCCGCGAGCGTCGCGCTGTCGACGGCGTTCTGCGTGCCGCGACGCTGTACGTAGCCATAGCCCCAGTCGAGAGCGAGCGCGAGAGCGCCCATCAGCACGACCATGGCGAGTGCAACGATCACGAGCACCTGGCCCTCATCGGCGCGCGAGAAGGCGGTTGTTCTCATCGCACCGACTCCATCGACGAAGAGCTCCCGAATGTCGTGGAACCCGACGCTGTCGATAAGAAAGAGCCGATCAGCCAGGTTGACGATCGCCATTCGTAGGTGACGGTCACGGTGAATGTCTTCGGAGCTGGAGCGTCCGGGCTCCAGCGCACGCTCGTCGGCGCCGGAGAGGCGAGCGTGACGACCATCGCGGGCGGTGATGGATTGAGCGGCGCGACGCGTGTCGCGAGATAGGTCTGCACAGAAGAGCTCGTCGCGCCGTTGGTGATCGAGGCATACCGCGCGCCTTCACGCGCCGCATTCGCGACGGTGACGTAGGCGTTGAGCGCGCGCGCGAAATCGCAACAGGCGACCAAGGCAAGAAGCAGGACCGGACTCACCAGAGCGAACTCGACCACGGTCGCCCCGTGCTCGTCACGCGCGAACGCTCCAGCCACGTTCACTGTCCGAGACCCACGAACGTCGCGGTCGAGCTGATGGGGACCGGGTTGATAACGAACGCACGACCCACTAGGTAAGCGCTCAGGAGCGAGACCTTGTAGGTCACCGTCACCGTAACATCCCCGCCGCCGGCTGACACCGTCTGAAACAACGCCGGAACGGTCGGCATCGGGGCACAGTCCAGTCCGCCGCGAAGGCAGTCGACCTTGATCGACGTCATGTCGTTGCCGCAGGGGTTCGTGTTCGTGCCTACCCCGAGCTCATTGCGCGCGCGCTGGCAGATCCCGGTCGTGCCGTCCTTCGCGGACTGCGGATCGCGCGCGCCGTAGAACGCGGCCTCGCGGGCCGCGTTCGTCACAGCGACCTTGTATGCGTAGAGGCGGCCGATGTCGACGATGCCGATGACGATCAGCAGCAGCACGGGTAGCGCGAGCGCAACCTCGACGAGGCTCTGCCCGCCTTCCTCCGCGAACGCTCGTGGAGAGCGATCGATCGTTCTCATGCGGGTCGTGCCTTGAGCGCGACGGCCGTGTCGACCGGGGACGGCGCGAGATTGCGGCTCGCCGCGACGAGCTGGCTCCGTGTCTTCGCGTGCAGCCTGCGTCGCGCGTTCTGGACGTGCTTGTGCGCCGTGGAGCGACTGATGTGTAGGAGCGACGCGATCTCGGCGTCCGTCGCGCCCTGCGCGATGAGCGTCACGATCTGGCGCTGACGGGGGGTGAGCGCGGCAGCCGAGTAATCGTCGAGGGGCGCGACCTGCGCGAGCGCGCGCACGAGCGCCTGCGTCGCGCTGGCCGGGAAGGAGAGTTCGCCATGTGACACGGCGACCATCGCCCGCGCGATCGTCGACCCTGACGCGTCAGCGGGAACGAAGCCGTGCCAACCGAGCCGCGCCGCATACGCCGCGGCCTCGGGTCCGGCGCCGGCGATCACCGCGACCTTCGGAACCCGGCGTCCTACGCGCTCAGCCTCCGCTTGAAAGACCGGGGTGAGGAGCGTGCGCTCGGCGCATACGACCACGAGGACGTCGGCCGTGGTGAGCGCCTGTGCGTCCAGGCCGGCCAGGTCGGTCGCGGCGATGCTCGGATGCCACCCGAGGCCCGCGAGCTTCGCACCAACGTGCGAATCCGGGGGCTCGGCCAGCACGAAGCGCGGTGCACCCCTCCCACCGCCCACCGGGTGCCGCGCAGATTTGTCGATCGAGATGCCCACCCGCTTCTCCACCTAGGTGGCGATTTTGAGTACACCCGTTGGCGCGATGGGAGGCATCGGGTTGAGATGCGGTTGAGAGGGATGGAGTTGCGCGCCGCGAGCGTGTCAAATAGCGAAGATGGTCACGGGCTTCGACCTCGCTGTGCTCGCGCTCTCGCTGAGCATCGTCGTGTTGGCGTACGCGCTGCTCGGCGCCATCAGGCAACGCGGCAGGATCGCTGTGGCGGATCGCTCATCCGAAGCCGCGCCGGTCCCGGTCGCGAGTGCGCCGCGCGAAGATGATGCGGAGCGGCAGCATCGTCGAGTTCTCATGGTGCGCGAAGAAGCTCTTGGTCCGAATCACCCCGATGTCGCCGCGGCACTCGCGATCCTCGCGGCACACTTGCACGGACTCGGTCGCTTTGCCGAGGAAGAGCCGCTTCTTCGCCGGGCCTTCGCCATCCGTGAGCGTGCGTTCGGGCCGACGCATCCGGACGTTGCCACGACCGCTGAAGACCTAGCGTCGCTCTGCCTCTCGCAGCGCGCATTCGACGAGGCCGAGCAGCTGCTGCGTCGCGTGATCGATGCGCGCATCGCGATCATGGGCGCCGCGCATCCCGATGTTGGCATCGCTTACCGCCAGCTCGCGTCCGTGCAGGTCGAGATGGGGCGGTACTCCGAGGCCGCGACGCTGCTGGAGCGGGCGCTCGCGATCCGTCCCATCCCTGCCGCCGGCGCCGGCGTCGATGATGCCGATCTGCTCGCCTCGCTCGCGACGACCTATCAGCTCGACGGGCGTGCCGCGGACGCCGAAAGCGCCGCCACGCGGGCAGCGACGATCGTGGATGCGCTCAGCTCACGTGGAGACGCCAAGGTCGGGGCGACGCTGGAAACGCTTGCGCGCGTCCGTGAGCGGCAGGGACGCGAGGATGAGGCGGTTGCGCTCCTCGAGCGCTCGCTCGCGAAACAGCAAGAGTCAGTTGGTGGAGATCACCCAGGCCTCGCGCGGACCGCCCTCGCACTCGGTCGCATCCGAGTGCGCCTCGGACGGGTCGATCCTGCCGGTGAGGCGTTCGCCTCCTCCGCCGCGATCTCGGAGCGCACACGCGGGCCCGAGCACGCCGATGTCGGAGTGGCGCTCGCTGAGCTTGGCCTCGTGCGGAATGCGCAGGGCCGGGTCGGCGAAGCCGAGTCGATCCTGGCGCGAGCGCTGACGCTGCGGGAGCGCGCTGTCGGCGTGGGGCATCCCGAGCTCGTCCCACTCGAAAGTGCGCTCGGCGCGATCTACGCCGCGCGGGGCGACGACGTCCACGCCGAACCGCTGACGCGCCGCGCGCTCGCGACGCGCGCGCGGCTCGGAGACGACGAAGACGCCGCGCTCGCATCCGACCTGCATACGCTCGCGACCGTTTGCGCGAGGACCGGTCGCGTTACCGAGGCGGACGAGCTCTTCGTGCGGTCGCTTGCGATCCGAGAGCGCACGCTCGGGGCCGACAGCATCGACGTCGCCGGTTCGCTCGCGGGTCTCGCGGAGGTGCGCCGCGACACTGCGCGTGTGCGCGACGCTGAACCGCTCGCCCGTCGCGCGCTCGCGATCCGCGAAAAGCTTCTGGGAAAGGAGCACTCAGAGGTCGCTCGCGCGCTGCATGACCTTGCGCTCGTCGTGGAGGCGCTACCGAATGCGGAGGACGCCGAGCCGCTTTATGCGCGATCGCTATGGATCCGCGAGCGGCACAACCCTGATGGCTCGCCGGAAGTGGATGAGACGCTGACGCGCCTCGGGCGCCTGCTCGCGCAGCGTGGCCGGCACGCCGAGGCCGCGGAGCTGTACAAGCGCCTCGTTGCGTCGCGGCAACGCGCGCTCGGCCCCGACGATCCCGCGGTCGGCGAGGCGACGCACGAGCTTGGTGCCGCGAGTCGACGGGCCGGTGACATCCCAGCCGCGGAGGCCGCGCTCACAACCGCGCTCGCCATTCGCGAGCGCTCGCTCGGCGCACGTGATGCGCGGGTGGCGGAAACGTCGCACGAGCTCGGGCTCGCTCGTCTCGCGGGCGGCCGCGTCACGGAAGCGGTGGTGCTGCTGGAGCGAGCTCTCGCCGCCGGCGAGGCCACCTACGGCGCGAACGACCTACGGACGGCTGACCTCGTTGCCGACCTCGGGCATGCACTCGCGGCCGCTGGGCGGCTTGCGGACGCGGCTGAGCACTTCAGGCGCTCGCTCGCGCTCCAAGAGCGCTCGCGGGGTTCGAGCGATCCCCAGGTGCTCGGAGTGCTCGAGGGCCTTGCCGCCGTTCTTCGTAAACGCGGCGAGCTTGCCGAGGCGGAGGCGGTCCTTCGTCGGACGTTGTTGGCGCGCCAGCGATCCGGGGCGGACGAGCTCGTGGTGAGCGACGCACAGGTCGCGTTGGGCGTGGTGCTTCGCGACCTGCGCCGAGTGCCGGAGGCCGAGACCCTCCTCGCATCGGCGATCGAGATCCGACAGCGTCGCGACCCAACAAACGAGATCGCCGTCGCCGCCTCGATTCAGGAGCTCGCCACGCTGTGTCGTATCGACTGGAAGCTCGCGGATGCGGAGCGGCTGTACATGCGTGTGCTCGAGAT
>DATDEH010000034.1 GCA_036523395.1 Candidatus Limnocylindria bacterium
TGCGCCCTCGGCCTGGACGCCGATGACCGTCATCTCGGGTCGCAGCGTTTTCGCGACGAGCGCGGCACCCGACGCGCCGCTGCCGCCGCCGACGGGGACGATGAAGACGTCGATGTCGGGCCGCTCGGTCAACACTTCGAGCGCCGCGGTCGCGACGCCGGCGATGAGGTACGGCTCGTTCCCCGAATGCACGTAGCGCGTGCCGCTCGCTGCTGCGCGCCGCTCGCACTCGACGCGCGCGTCGTCATAGTCGTTCCCGTGCTCCACGATCGTCGCGCCGTTCGCGCGCATCGCCGCGACCTTCAGCGGGTTCGCGCCATGCGGCACGACGATGGTCACGGGAACACCGAACACTCCGCCGGCGTACGCGAGCGACTGCCCGTGGTTGCCGGTCGACGCGCCGATCACCCCGGCCTTGGCCGTCGGATCGCGACCGATGAGGTTCAGGCCGCCGCGCACCTTGAATGCCGCGGTCGGGAGAAGACTCTCGCATTTGAGCCACACTTCGAGGCCGAGCGTGCTGCTCACCGCGTCCCGGCGGATCAGCGGTGTTGGCGCCAGATACGCCGCGAGGAAGTCGCGCGCCGCGAGCACGTCGGCGAAGGACGGCTCGCCCGTCCAGGCGGACGCGCTCGTCTTGGACATCGCGCTCGTCATGCCAGCCGCGTCCGCCAGAGCGCGTAGGACAGCGCGAGGAGCCAGGCGCCGAGGAGAGCGCGGAGCGGCAGCCACGCGACGGCCATGTCGACACCGAGCGGGGCGAGCGCGAGCACCAGCGCGAACTCGCCGACCGCGAGACCCAGAGTCACCGCGCCTAGCCAGCGCGGCAGCACGCCGGTCTCCCACCACATCTTCCCGATCGTCCACCACCAGATCGCGCGCACGAACAGCGCCGCGACCGCGAGCTCCGGGGCGGCGGACGCGCTGATGCCGACGAGGGCCACCGCAGTGCCCGCGATCGTGCCGAGCATCGCCCCGCTCTGACGCACCGCCAGGTGCCGCACATGCAGCACCGCGATCACCGGGAGCATCAATCCGTACGCGATGGACGTCAGCAAGAAGAACCACGCTGGATAGAAGCCCGGGCTGAACGCGACGGCGGCGATGTGCGCGACGCCTGCGATAGCCGCCCACCCCGCGGCCTTCCACGTCGCTTCGAGCTCGTGAGCGTCTAAGGCTTGCGTTTCCCGTTCTCGTCGTATTCGTAGAAGCCCTTGCCCGTCTTCACGCCGAGATGGCCAGCGAGGACCATGCGCTTGAGTAGCGGCGGCGGCGCCCACGCGGGATCGCGGAACTCGTCGAAGAACGTGTTCGCGACGTGCAGGTTGATGTCGAGGCCCGTGTAGTCGATGAGCTCGAAGGGCCCCATCGGATGCCGCAGGCCGAGCTTCACGGCTTTGTCGATGTCCTCGGCCGTCGCAACGCCCTGCTCGAGCGCGCGGATCGCCTCGAGCATGATCGGGATCATCAGCCGGTTCACGATGAAGCCCGGCGTGTCCTTGCAGACCACCGGCGTGTGACCGAGACGCGTCACGAACGCGCGCAGCGTCTCGACCGTCGCATCGCTCGTCGTGATCGCCTTCACGACCTCGACCAGCTGCATGACGACCGGCGGATTGAAGAAATGCAGCCCCGCGAACCGGTCAGGCCGTTTCGTAGCGGCCGCGATCTCGATGATCGTGAGACTGGATGTGTTCGACGCGAAGATGGTCGACGGTGGGCACACACGGTCGAGCTGCTCGAAGACCTCCTTCTTCGCGTCCATGACCTCGATCACCGCTTCGATGACGAGATCCCGGTCCTTGAAGTCCGCCAGGGCCGTCGTGCCTTTGATGCGACCGCGCACCTTCTTCGCGTCGTCCTCGGTGATCTTGCCGGACTTCACGACGCGGGCAAGCGATCCGTCGATGCGCGAGAAGCCCTTCTCGATGAACTTCTGATCGATCTCGCGGGCCAGCACGTCGAGACCGGCCATAGCGCACACCTGCGCGATGCCGGAGCCCATCTGTCCGAAACCGACGATCCCGACGCGCTCGATGGCCATGGCGTGCGCAGCATACCGAGATGCTCGATACCATCGGGACGGATGCCTCCCTTCCGTGGGCCCGACGCTGTCGACATCTCCCTCACCGTGAACGGTCAGGGTGCGACCGCGCATCTAGCGCCACAGCGCTCGCTGCTCGAGCTGCTGCGCGGCTCGCTCGGCCTCACCGGGACGAAGCTCGTGTGCAACGCCGGCGACTGCGGAGCGTGCACGGTCCTGGTGGAAGACCGTCCCGTGTACTCGTGCATCACGCTCGCGGTGGCGTGTGAAGGCAAGCGCGTCGAAACGATCGAGGGCATCTCGAAGGACGGCGCGCTCCATCCGGTGCAGGAAGCCTTCATCGAACACGATGCGTACCAATGCGGGTTCTGCACGCCCGGGCAGGTCATGTCCATCGTCTCGCTGCTGCGCACGACGGCCAAGCCCACCGAGGACGACGTGCGGCGCGCCGTCGCCGGCAACCTCTGCCGCTGCGGCGCTTACGTGAACATCGTGAAGGCCGGCATGTCGGCCGCCAGGCGGAGCAAGTAGTGGCCGGTCTCAGGGTCGTCAAGAGCCGCGACGAGTTCGAGGGCGAGATCTTCGAGTCGCTCTCGATCATCCAGGGAAGCGATCTCCCGCCACACGCCGCGGCCGCCGAGTTCGACGAGATCGGAAAGTCGCGGAGGCGCATCGATGGTGTCCAGCGCGTCACCGGTCGCGCGACCTACACGCATGACGTCACGCTGCCGGGGATGCTCCACGCGCGCGTGCTTCGCAGTCCGTATCCGCGAGCCCGCGTTCTCGCGATCGACACGAAGAAGGCCGAGGCACTGCCCGGCGTCCGAGGGGTCCTGCATCGGTTCAACTCGCCGAAGGCGGCGTTCCGCGGCGAGGAGACGATCTTCCGCGAAGAGGTCCGTTTCATCGGTGACGAGGTGGCCGCGGTCGCGGCCGACAGCGTGCAGACCGCCGTGAAGGCGCTCGCCCTCATCGAGGTCGAGTACGAGCTGCTGCCGCACGTCACGGATCTCGAGGAGGCGATCACCGACGGCGCGCCGAAGCTCGAGGAGGGCGGCAACGTATTCGAGGCGGGTTCGCTGAAGCGCGGCGAGGCGCGGCCGGCCTTCAAGAACGCCGATGCCGTCGTCGAGGGGACGTACCGGACCTCGACGCAGATGCACAACTCGCTCGAGTCGCACGGCGCGGTCGCGCACTGGGACGGCGAGATCCTTACCGTGTGGGAGTCCACGCAGCACGTGTTCGGCGTGCGTGAAGGCCTTCGCGCCGCGCTGCTTCTCCCGCTCTCTCGGATCCGCGTCGTCTGCGACTACATGGGCGGCGGCTTTGGCTCGAAGGGTGGCGTGGGGAAGTACTCGATCATCGCGTCGCTCTTCGCGAAGCAGCTTGGCCGGCCGGTCCGCTGCGTGCTCACGCGCCACGAGGAGAACCTCGCCGCCGGCAACCGCTCGGCGACCCTGCAGAAGGTGAAGATCGCCGGCAAGGACGGGCGGATCACCGCGATCGAGCACATCTCGTGGTCGAATGCAGGGCAGGGGCGCTGGGTCGCGAACCCGACCGGGCCGACGAACACCCTGTATGACTTCGCGAACCTCACGACGAAGTCGTACCGCGTCGTCACGAACGCCGGATCGCTCTCCGCGTTCCGCGCGCCCGGCTATGTCGAGGGCACGTTCGCGCTCGAGGGTGCGATCGACGAGCTTGCCGAGCGCATGGGTGTCGATCCACTCACGCTGCGCCGCCGTCACGCCGCGGCGCAGAAGGATCCCCGCACGACGAAGACGTACTCGCTCAAGCGGCTGCTCGAGTGCTACACGATCGGTGCGCGCGAGATCGGCTGGAGCAAGCGGCGCGCGGGCGGCACGCGCGGCTCCGCGCCGCATCGCCGGCGCGGCATCGGCATGGGAACGCAGATCTGGGGCGGCGGCGGCGGTCCTCCCGCGTACGCGACGGTGCACTTCAACGCCGATGGAAGCGTGATCCTTCGTGCGGGGACACAGGACATCGGCACCGGCACGCGAACGGTCCTGGCGCAGATCTGCGCCGAAGAGCTCGGGGTGGACGTCGACCGCATCTCGGTGCGCATCGGCGATACCGAAGGTCCGTACGGCCCGATCTCGGCGGGCTCGCTCACGCTCGCGTCGGTCGGACCGGCGGTCCGACTCGCGGCCCGCGACGCGCGCGAGCAGTTCCTCGGTGCCGCGGCCGGTGTGCTCGAGGTGCGCAAGACCGAGCTGCGGATGGAGCGTGGTCACATCGTCAGCAAGGGTGCGCGCATGCCGATCTCCGAGGTAAGCAAGAAGCTCGAGAACAACACCGTCATCGGGAAAGGCTCGCGCTGGCCGAATCCTGAGAGCCTGTCGATCAAGACGTTCGGCGCGCATTTCGCGCAGGTCGAGGTCGATACGCTGACCGGCGAGATCATCGTCGAAAAGGTCGTCGCGGTGCACGACATCGGGCGCATCGTGAATCCGATGACCGCGGCGTCGCAGGTCCAGGGCGGCGTCATCCAGGCGCTCGGCTTCGCGCTGATGGAGGAGCGCGTCGTCGACCGTTCCCTCGGTCGCGTCATGAACGCCGATCTCGAGTGGTACAAGATCCCGACCGTGCTCGACGTTCCCGAGATCGTCGTGCGCTTCACCGACCGCCCGGATCGTCGGGCCAACAACCTCGGCGCGAAGGGACTGGGCGAGCCGCCGATCATCCCGACCGCGGCTGCCGTCGCGAACGCGGTGGCGAACGCCATCGGCGTCCGGCTGCGCCACGTGCCGATGACACCGGCGCGCGTGCTCGAGGCGCTGGCGGTCGCGCGATGAGCCTGTTCTCGTACGCCAAGCCGCGCGCGCTCGGCGAAGCGCTCAAGCTGCTGAAGAACGGCACCACCGCGCTCGCGGGCGGGACGGATCTCGTCGGTCTCATCCGGAGCGGCCTCGCGAAGCCGAACGCGCTCGTCGACCTCACCGGGATCGAAGGGCTGCGAGGTTGGACGCGCGAGAAGGGCAAGGGTCTGCGGATCGGAGCCCTCACGCCGCTCTCGGACCTCGAGACATCGCCGCAGCTCCGAAAGCTCGCGCCGATCCTCTCCGAATCGCTCCGCGATGCGGCGACGCTGCAGCTCCGGAACATGGGCACCGTCGGCGGCAATCTGCTGCAGCGCAACCGCTGCTGGTATTTCCGCGACGAGGCGGTGCCGTGCTGGCTGAAAGGCGGAACGCGCTGCTTCGCGGCGGAGGGGGAGAACCGCTACCACGCGATCCTCGGTGCGGCGGAGTGCGTGATGGTGGCTCCGTCCGATCTCGCGCCCGCTCTTATCGCCTATGACGCGGAGATCGAGCTCGCGTCGAGCCTCAGTCGGCGCAGCGTGAAGCTCGGCCAGTTCTACATCACACCGAGCGGCAAGCAGCGCAAGGAACACGCGATCCGCAAGGGCGAGCTCATCACCTCGGTGCGGATCCCCGAGGCCGCACTGGAACGCCGCGGCACGTTCCTGAAGGCGATGGACCGCAAGGCGTGGAGCTTCGCGCTCGTTTCGGTCGCGGCCGCGGCGCGGATCAGAGATGGCAAGGCGCACGACGTTCGCGTCGTGCTCGGCGGCGTCGCGCCGTCCCCGTGGTCGGTCCCCGCCGCGCACAAGCTGCTCGAGGGAAGCGCCCTCGACGACAACGCCTGCCTCGCCGGCGCCGACCTCATCCTCGCGAGCGCGCAGCCGCTCCGCGACAACGGCTACAAGGTCACCCTCGCGCGCGAACTCATCCGCCGCGCGCTCCGCTCGCTCGTCGCCTGACCGTATTGAGCGTCGCCGAAGACACGCTCATCGCGGCGATCGAATCGAGCCTGCTGGTCTACCCGCCGGCGTCGGGTCTCTCGGAGGACCTCGGAGTCAAAGGAGTGCGTGGCCGCGTGACCGATCTCTCGCATCCACTCGCCAATCTCGTCGGCATGGCGGACATCGCGCCTGAGGACGTCGATGCCACGCTGAAGATGGTCCGCAACCGGTACTCGCGGGGACGCAAGGCGTACGGCTGGGTCACCGGTCCGCTCACCCGGCCGCACGACCTCGGCACGCGGCTCGTCGCGAGCGGACTTGTGAAGGCCGACGAGATCGCGGGCATGGTGCTCACCGATCTCGCGGTCCCCATCAGGGTCGATCCGACGATCGAGATCCGTGAAGCGACGCTCCACGAGGCGCAGGCGGCGAGCGGCATGATGGCCCGCGCGTACGGCATGCCCGAGGAGGTCGCGCGCTTTTTCAATGTCCTGCTCGCGATGACGGGCAGCAAGGTCCAGAACCGCGGCTACCTCGCGTTCCTCGACGGC
>DATDEH010000035.1 GCA_036523395.1 Candidatus Limnocylindria bacterium
TCGCGCGCGCCGTGACGCGGGCAGCGTCGCGCATTTCCATCCACGCGCCGCCACCGCGCTCGCGGTCGCGGGCCGGCCGCTCATCGTCGCCTCAAATGCAGGCGCGTGGTTCGGCGGCACCGTCCCGGTGTACGACGATCCCGAGCTGGTCCGGACGGATGCGCTCGGCCAGGCGGTCGCGCAGGCTCTGGGCGCGTCGCGCGCCGCGCTCCTGCGCGGCCACGGAGCGGTGGTGCTGGGCGAGGACATCCCGGACTGCGTCACCGCTGCCCTGTTCCTCGAAGAGAGCGCCGAGCGGCTGATCCTCTCCGCCTCGATGGGCAAGCCCCGCGAGTACACGGCCGACGAGATCGCGCGCGTCCGCGCGGGGCTCGTGCAGCGGTCGGTGAGCCTCAAGACCTGGAACGACGCGGTCGAGCGCGCACGCATCGCCGGTCGCCTCGACGATCTTGATTAAGCGACCGGACGCCAAGAGTGGTCATACCATTCCGTTCGTGTTCACCCCGGTGCGCCAGGCGCGCGTTTCGGGCGAGATCGTTTCGCAGATCGAGCGCGCCATCTTCGCGACCGAGCTCTCCCCGGGCGACCGCCTGCAGTCGGAGCGCGAGCTCGCCGAGCAGTTCGGCGTCTCCCGCATCACCGTGCGCGACGCGCTGCGCGTTCTCGAGGCGCGCGGCCTCATTCGCGTCAAGGTCGGCGCGACCGGTGGGGCGTTCGTCGAGGAAGCGAATACCGACCGTGTCGCCGAGTCCATCTCGACACTGATCAAGCTGAAGCGTATGACCTTGTCCGAGCTCGCCGAGGCACGCAAGATCGTGGAGGCGGCGACCGCCGAGCTCGCCGCCCAGCGCGCGGACGCGGCGGCGGTGAGCCGGCTCCAGCAGAACGTCGAGCGCGCGCGCCCGCTGCTCCGCGAGCCGATCACGCATGCGGACGCGAGCATGGATTTTCACGTCGAGCTCGCGCGCGCCGCGGGCAACGAGGTCCTGTACGCGACCGTCGCGGCGTACCGCGAGCTGCTGGTCCCCAGCATCCGCGACGTGCGCGATGAGAAATCCGGCCGCGCGACGCAGCGCGCGCACGAGGAGCTCGTCGAGGCGGTGCGCCGGCGCGACAGCGAGGGAGCGCGCGAGATCATGATCGTGCACCTTTCGGACTTCGAGAAGCGTTTGCGCCGGCGCCTCGCCGAGCGTGCGGAGCCACAGCAAGCGGCCGCGCTGCCCGCGCCGCGGTTGGTCCGCACGCAGCGCCGCCGGGCGTGAGCGCCCCGCGCCGCATCGTCGTCGCGCTCTCGGGCGCGTCGGGCGCGATCTACGGGATCCGGGCCCTCGAGGTCATCCGCCAGGATCGCTCCGTGGAGCTGCACGCGATCGTGTCGTCCGGCGCGCGGGCGACCATCGCGTATGAGACCGACCGCAGCTTCGACGACGTCGTCGGTCTCGCCGATGTCGTGCACGACGAGAAGAACCTCGCCGCCTCCCTCGCGAGCGGGACGTTCCTCACCGCTGGGATGCTCGTCGCGCCCTGCAGCATGCGGACGATGTCCGCGATCGCGAACGCCCTCGACGACAACCTCATCGTGCGCGCCGCTGACGTTCACCTCAAGGAGCGGCGCAAGCTTGTCTTGATGGTGCGCGAGACGCCGCTCAACGCGAACCACCTGAGGCTCATGCACGAGCTCGCGCTCGCCGGTGCGGTCATCCTGCCGCCAGTGCCCGGCTTCTATCAGAAGCCGACGACGCTCATGGACCTGGTGGATCACAGCGTCGGAAAGGCGCTGGACCAGCTCGACATCGGGCATTCGCTCTTCCGGCGCTGGACCGGGCCGGAGCCGCAGCGCTGACCGACGAGGCGCGCGCGGCAGAGAGAGCGCGCGAGGACTTCAAAGCGTGGCTGCGCGGTCCGTCCTCATATCTCGCCGCCGTCGCGAGGCACGAGCTCCCCGTCGGGGAGGCGCTGCGCCTCCACGGTCACGTGATCGAGGCGCTGAGCGATGGCTTCCGCGTCGACGGCGCGTTCAGCGGCCCCCGCGAGGTGGAGGCCGGCCGCTATCGCCTGCGTCTCTCGCACCAGAACATGCCGGCCGTCGTCGTCTTGGATGCTGAGGCGCCTCGTGCCGATGTGGCGCCCGAATGGTTTCCCTACGACGAGAAGTACCGGTTCATCGTGCCGCTCGAGCGCGACCCGGCGGACCTGCGTATCGGCTCGACGCGCGAGCGGGACCGTTCGGCGACGCGCGCGGGGTGGCTCCGCTTCGACGTCGCGGGCGTTCCCGGTCGCGTGATGGCGCTGCATATGAACGAGCCCGGTGTCGCGCACGATGCGCTCGAGGTGTACTTCACCGATGCCACCAGCGGACGAGAGTCGTACCGCATGCGCTACGTCGAGGTATCGTCTGCGGCCGGCGGTCGCTACGTGCTCGACTTCAATCGCGCGTACAACCCGGCCTGCGCGTACTCACCTCACTACAACTGCCCGATCCCGCCGCCAGAGAACCACCTCGCCATAAGGGTGCCCGCCGGTGAGCGGATGCCGCGCGGCGGAGAGCGGTCCTAGGCTCGAGCCGCGACGTGGTCGGCCGCGCGCACCGCCTGCTTTCCGTAGCCGTCGCGCACGGCGATCTTCCCGTCGTCGTAGATCGCCTCGCCGCGCAGGAACGTATACCGCGCGACGCCGCGGACCTCACGCCCCGCGTAGGGCGTCCAGCCGCACTTGCTGAGCACGTCCTCGTCGCGGATCGTCCGGCGCTCCGCGAGGTCCACCAGCACGATGTCGGCGTCGGCCCCCACGCGGATCGCGCCCTTGCGCGGGTAGAGACCGAAGAGCTTCGCGGGTCGGGTCGCCGTCGCATCGGCGACGCGCTCCAGGGGGAGCTTGCCGTCGTTCACGTCGGTCAGCAGGAGCGAGAGATAGAACTGCTCCGACGGAGTGCCGGTGTGCGCCTTCCACCCGTCCTTCCACCCTGGTTCCTTCTCTTCGCGCAGGTGTGGCGCGTGGTCGGTGGCCATGATGTCGACGGTGCCGTCGCGGAAACCGTCGTACACCGCCTTCGAGTGATGCGGCGCGACGTAGTAGGACAGCGCGTACGAGCCGAGCCGCTCGATGTTCTTCCAGTCATTGCCGAGCCAGAAGCACCACGGGTTCACCTCGGCGGAGACGGTCCGCCCCGCCGCCTTGGCGGCGCGCAGCATCTCGACGACGCGCTTCGTCTGCGTGTGCAGCAGATGCAGTCGCACGCCGGTCGCTTCCTGCAGCCGCAGGAGTAACGCGACGGCCGTGTCCCAGATGACCCCGTCGTCGTGCGCGTACGCCTTCGCGTACGCGGCGTAATCGCGCTCGCCACGGTCCCAGTATTCGCGCTCGATCGCGTCCATCAGCGACTGGTCATGCGGATGGATCATCAGGGGGAGGCCCGTGGCCTTGACCGCCTTCATGCGCTTGTACAGCTCGCCGTGCTCGTGGAGGCCGATGCCGGGCATATGCGGGTACGAGCGGCCCGTGTCGACGACCATGAAGATCTTGAACGCGAGGATGCCGCGCTCCGCGAGCTTCGGGATCTCGTCGAGCTGCACGCCCGACGCGTTGACGTTGTAGTCGATCATCGCGCGCTGCCGGTAGAGCGCGAGCATCTCGTCGAGGTTCGCGGCGGTCGTCGGCGGCGGGTTCACATTCGGCATCGCGACCGACGTCGTCACGCCTCCCTCCGCGCACTGCCGGCCGATCGCCGCCAGGTCCTCCTTGTGGCTGAAGCCGGGCTCGCGGTGGTGTGAGTGCATGTCGATGAGGCCGGGGAGCGCGACGAGGCCATCCGCCTTGATCTCGCGCTTGCCCTTAGGCGCCGCGCCGGCCCCCGTCACCGCAGCGATGCGCTCGCCGTCGATCGCGATGTCGGCCTGGCGCGTCCCTTCCTCGAGGACCACCTTCGCTCCGCGGATGACGATGTCGTGCGTCATGCCGGCGCTCTTTCCGGCGCCGCGGTGCCCACGATGACCTCTTCGGAGATCCGGAAGGGCTCGGCGTTCTTGACCACCGTTTCTCTCTCCTTGAGCACGAGCACGCGGAGCCAGCGCACCATCATCGGGATCACCTCAGCCGCGTACTGCTTGTACGCGGCGTAGTGCGTCGTCCCGCGCTGCATCACGAGCTTCTTCGGGGTGCCGCACCTTGCGAACAGGGCGTTCGCGTGGTCGGTCGGCGTGACCGCATCGTCCTCGACGGCGACGATCATGACCCCGTGCGCGGCGGGCGCGACGTCGATCGGTCGATACTCGATGATCGCCTGGGCGCAGCTCAGCGGGACGGCGCTCGGGATGCGTGCGTCTACATCTGCCTTCACGGTACTGGCACGGCGCTCGGCGGTCTGGATCATGATCTCGTCCCGGGGATGCACGAGGACGCCCATCCCCGTGGCGGCGCGCTGGCGCCGATCGGCCTCCACCCGCGCGAGGAATTCGTTCCATTCAGCGTCGCTGCCGCGCATGCGGCGCAGCCAATCACGTCCGTCGCTCACCGGGACCTGACTGATCGTCGCGCGGATGTCCGGCTCAGCCGCCGCGACGAGGACCGCATTGCCGCCGCCGGTGCCACCGCTGCCGAAGATCGCGCCGCGCTCGCCATCGACGTCCGATCGCGAGCGCATGTAGGCGATCGCGTTGCGCCAGTCCTCGAGCTGCCACGTCGGCGAGATGAAGCCGCGGTCGCCTTCGCTCTCGCCGAAGCCGCGGTAATCGAAGATGAGGACGGCGAAGCCGGCGTCGGTGAACGCCTGGTGATACGGCGCGTACAGCTTTGCGTCAGCGAGACCGAGCCAGCCCGGCCCCTGCACGACGAATGGAAGCCGATCCGCGGCGACATCGGGTCGATGCAGGAAGCCACGAAGCCGCGCACCGCCACTGTAGAAATGCACGGTCTCTGTCCTCACGCACACATAATGCGCGACCGTGCCGACCATCGCTCGACCCTTCATGGCCGTGCTGCTGATCGCCGCCGCGATCACGACGACGAAAGGGACCGTCGAGATCACGTACCCGCCGTATCTGGCGGGCTACGGCTACACGCTGTCGCTCATCGGATTCCTGACAGCGCTCATCGCCGCGCTCCAGCTCATTTCGCGCCTGCCCGTCGGCGTCGCCTACCGGGCCGATCGCGTGAAGCGGCAGTTCGCACTCGCGCTCGTGGCCTTCGCGCTATCCACGAGCGGCTTCGCGTTCGCGGCGGGCGCGCCGCTCGTGGTCGCGGGACTGAGCATCCTCCACGGCTTCGCGTTCGGCAGCCTCGGGACGCTCGGCCTCGCGCTCGCGATCGACGTGAGCGGCGGTCGTCGGGCCGGTGTCTCGATGGCGTGGTACACGGCCGCGAACTCGACCGGGTATGCGACCGGCGCGCTCATCGGAGGCGCGCTCGCGGACACGATCGGGATCCCGGCGACGCTCGGCCTCATCGGGCTGTTGCCGCTTGTCGCGGCGGTGGCCGTGATGGCGCTGCCCCCCGTCGAGGCCGCGCCGTTCCCATCCGACCGCGGCAGCGGGCTCCGCGGTCTTCTCGCGGCCGGCCTCCGACTCGACAGCCGCGTCTGGCTCGCGTTCGTCATCGTCCTGTACCTCAACGTCCTGATGGACAGCGTCGACACCTTCTTCCCGGTGTTCGCACCGACGATCGGGATCTCGCTTGCGACGGTCGGCCTCCTGCGCGCGATCAAGAGCGGCTCAGCCATCTTCATCCGCTCGACCGGCGTGGTGCTCCTTCGTGCGGTCGACTACCACCGCGTGACCCTCGTCGCCGTCGTCGCCGCCGCCGCGGCGGCCTTCGCTCTTCCGCTCTCGAGCTCTCTCGCGATCCTCGTGCCGGTCTTCGTCGTCTCCGGTCTCGCGCGAGGAGTCCTGCGCGCGACGAGTGCCGCGACCGTCGCGGAGCTTCGCAACGAAGGGCGGGACGTCGGGCTCGCATCGGGCATCTACAACTCCGGGCTCGATATCGGAACGATCGTGGGACCGGCGCTG
This sequence comes from Candidatus Limnocylindria bacterium, assembly GCA_036523395.1. NCBI lineage: Bacteria > Bacillati > Chloroflexota > Candidatus Limnocylindria > Candidatus Limnocylindria bacterium. Next base: position 6,000 of record DATDEH010000035.1, read on the forward strand.
GGTGGACTGATCGCGAGCGCGTTCGGGATCCCAGCGATGTTCCAGATCATCGCGGTGCTGAGCCTGGTCGCCTGGCTCGCGGTCGCTGTTTCGAGCCCGACGACGCGCGCGGCCGCCGGACTGGGGAAACGTCATACCATTGGACCAACGGCGTAAGCGCGACCTTCATCACATCCGGAGGAGATCGACTTGGGCGAGGACGGCCGCACCTTTCTGCGTGGCTTCGGCTCGGAGACATATGGGCTCGATGAGTTCCGCAGGAAGCAGCGAAGCGTTCCGCGCGTCCGTCGCGCCGGCACGGTCACCGACGACGCGAGCGTCGGTCACTCGGGCGATTCCGACGCCAAGCAGTCGCGCACCTGGTGGATGCTTGGGCCGGGCGACGAGCCGTTCCTCACGCAGACGCTGCAGGTCCACTTCGTCGAGCTCCTGCCCGGCGGGACGAATCACGGTCACGGCCACCAGAACGAGGCGCACTTCTACATCCTCGAGGGCAAGGGCTACGAGATCCACGACGGGAAGCGCTACGACTGGGAGAAGGACGACCTCGTGATCGTCCACACCGACAGCAAGCACAAGCACCACAACCGCTCCACGACCGAGCGCGCGCTCGCGCTGGTGCTGAAAGCAAAGACCTCGTGGATGGTCCTGGGCCTCATCCAGCAGGGACGATCCGCACCGTTCGCGAACGAGGCCGGTTTCGGTCCGCGGCAGGAGTGGTCACAGCTCTGGAGTCCCGGGTGGGAATCGAAGAAGAAGGTGATCAAGCCCTCGGACACGAAGTGGGAGACCACGCGGGACGGCCGGGTGCGAAAGATCGTCGACCAGGAACGCACCGACGCGCGCACGCACAGCCTGGACCTCTACCAGCAGGAGATCCCGGTCGGCGGGCGCTCGGGAAAGCACTGGCACATGGCGGACGAAGCGGTCTACGTGATCTCGGGCACTGGCTACAGCCTTCAGTGGGACGTCGAGGCCGAGATCGATGACCGTTACTACGCGCGTATCGCCAAGGAGCCGACGCGCTGGGAGTTCTCGGCCGGTGACCTGCTTTACGTTCCGCAGAACACCGTTCATCAGCAGTTCAACACCGGCGCGGAGCCCCTTGTCGTGCTGTCGGCGCAGAACCGGCTCTTCAAGCTGCTGGGCTACGACAGCGTGAGGTATCTCGAGGACGCTCCGGGTTCCAGCGGAGAGGCGCGCGAAGCGGTCACCGCGGGCGACTGACTCTCGTCGCGCCATACCATCGGGCGGTGAGCGATTTCTACAGCGCCTGGCTGCGCGAGAGTGCGCAGCTCGAGGCGAAGGTGGGGCGTGGTCCCGTCGTTGCGCGCGGTCGCGATCTCGAGTGGATCGAGACGCCTCAGGATGCGCGCACGGCGATGCTGATCGGCGACGCAGCGGGCTTCCCGACGCAGGGCACCGCGCTCGTCAAAGCGGAGATCCCCGCTGGATCGCGCACCGGTCGTCACGTGCACGGCGAAGAGGCGATCCACATCGTCGCCGGCACCGGCTTCAGCGTCATCGGCGGCGCGCGCTATGACTGGAAGGCAGGCACGACGCTCCACGTCCCGTATCGCGCCGAGCATCAACACGTGAACACCGGGAAATCTCCTGCCTTCTATGTCTCCGCGCTGACCCCCGAGCTCGATTTCGCCGTCAAGCTTGGGCGGCTCGAGCAGCTCGAAGAGAAAGGCCAGGGCTACGCCGAGCTCGCGCGGCGATACCCGGCGGAGTCATCCCAGTTCGCCGCCGACGGTCGCCGTATCGCGCTCCACATCGAGGATGCGCTGGACGAGAAGGCGCGGCGCCTGGCGGGTCACGCGCATCCGACGAAGAAGGACAAGGGCGCGCACCGGCATGCCGGGATATGGATCCTCATGGGCGGCAGCGAGAGCCCGAGCGAGGAGACCAACGGATTCCGCGCGAAGGCCGCCGCGATGACGAACATCTTCGAAGAGACGCCGCATTCGAGCAGCCACAAGCACGCGCACACCGAGGCGATGCTGTACGTCCTCGAGGGTCGCGGCTATTCGCTGATCGACGGCGAGCGCTACGACTGGGAAGAGGGCGACGCCGTGCACGTCCCGCCACGCATGACGGTGCACGAGCATTTCAACGATTCCGACGCGCGCACACGGACGCTGCGGATCGAGTTCGGCATTCGCTACTTCTACGAAGCGCTCTGGGGCGGATACGAGAAGGTGCAGGGCAAGCTCGAGGCCACGGCGCGATGACCGAGACGGCCTTCCGCGTCATCCACGCGCGCGTGCCCAAGCGCCGCAATCCCGTGGCGCGCTGGTATCGCCGTAACGAGCGCGCGGTCTTGAGCGCGGCCGGCATTGTCTCATTCGTCGCCGCGTGGCAGATCGGCGCGGATGCCGGCCTGATCGACAAGTTCTTCTTCAGCTCGCCGCTCGACGTCCTCACGGCCGGCGTGGCGGAGGTGCAGAAGCCGCGCTTCTGGGAGGACGTGAAGATCAGCGCGGTCGAGCTCGGCCTCGGCACGCTCATCGCGCTGGTCACGAGCGTGCCGATCGGCATCGCGATCGGGTGGTACCGCCGCGTGTCGTTGACGTTCGACCCGTGGCTCAACTTCTTCAACGCTCTGCCGCGTGTTGCCCTCATCCCACTGGTCGTCCTGTGGGCCGGTCTGGGCGTCGAGATGAAGACGATCATCGTGTTCTTCGGAGGGTTCTTCTCGATCGTCCTGCCGACCGTCGAGGGCGTGAGGACCGTCGATCGTCAGTTCCTCGACGTAGCGCGCAGCTTCCGAGCGCCGCAGCGGCTGATCTTCACGTCGCTCGTGATCCCGGGGACGCTGCCGTTCATCGTGAGCGGCATCCGCCTCGCCGTCGGTCGCGTGCTGGCCGGAGTGATCATCGCCGAGTTCTACGCACAGACCTCTGGCCTCGGCGTGATGGTCGCGAGGTCCGCGGCGACGCTGCAGCCCGACCGGATGCTCTTCGGCGTCCTCATCTTCACGATCCTCGGGATCGGTCTCACCGAGGGCATCGGTATCGCCGAGCGCTACTTCCAACGCTGGCGCCCGAGCATCGACCTGGAAGAGGCGGCATGACGTGAGGACCGAACACCTCGCCCTGAGCGCGCGCGGCGTGAAGATGCAGTACCGGGATCGCGGGACGGGGAACGCCCTGCTCGCGATCGACAACATCGACCTGGACGTCCCCGACGGCGCATTCGTCAGCCTCCTCGGGCCGAGCGGTTGCGGGAAGTCGACGTTCCTCAAGATCGTCAACGGACTGCTGCCAGCCACGGCCGGCGAGATCAAGCTGCACCGTGTGGCGAAGGGACGCGAGGACGCCATGGTGTTCCAGGACGCGGCGCTCTTCCCGTGGTACTCGGTGCTCGACAACGTCGCCTACGGGCTGGTGTGCGCGGGTGTCCCGCGCGGCGAAGCGCGCAGGCGCGCCGCGCCCTTCATCGACCTCGTCGGGCTCAAGGGGTTCGACGACAAATACCCGTACCAGCTCTCGGGTGGGATGCAGCAGCGCGCGAACCTCGCCCGCGCCCTCGCGGTCGACTCGGCGATCCTCCTGATGGACGAGCCATTCGCCGCGCTCGACGCGCAGACGCGCGAGATGATGCAGGCGGAGCTGCTTCGGATCTGGAACGCCGCGAAGAAGACCGTGCTCTTCGTCACGCATCAGATCGACGAGGCGGTGTATCTGTCGGACCGGGTTGTCGTCATGGCAGCCCGACCCGGCCGCGTCATCGCTGACATCCAGATCGACCTGCCGCGGCCACGGGATCTCAGCGTGAAGCGGACTCCTGCATTCGCGGTGTACGAAGAGCAGATCTGGCGACTCATCGCGGGGCAATACGGGAAGACGCAGGCCCCGCAGCCGGACGCGGCATCGTGATCGCTGTGCGCCCCGCGCCCGGTCAGTGGCTCGCGCGCCTGCGCGCGGGGAACGAACGCGTCTTCTACGGGGTCGCCGGCTTCGTCGGCTTGATCGTCTTCTGGGAGGTCGCCGCGAACACCGGGATCTTCCGCAAGTCTCTGGTGAGCGCGCCGTCGTCGGTCTGGAGGGCCGCGGTCACTGACTTCGGCAACGGCACGATCTGGCCGCACATCGCAGCGAGCACCGGGGAGTTCGCGGTCGGCTTCCTGGTGTCACTGGCGATCGGCATCCCGCTGGGTCTCGCGATCGGCTGGTTCCGCCGGGTCGACTACTTCTTCAACGGGCTGCTTGCCGGGCTCAATGCCACGCCCAACGTCGCGCTCATCCCGCTCATCGTCCTCATTGCCGGCATCGGGTTCGAGTCGAAGGTGATCGTGGTGTTCCTCTCCGCGTTCTTCGCCGTGGTCGTCACCACGTTCACCGGCGTGCAGTCGATCGCGCGACGCCATCTCGAGATCACTCGGAGCTTCGGCGGCTCGCGCTGGCTCGCCTTCCGCACCGTCGCGCTCCCGAGCACGATCCCGTACATCCTGAGTGGCATCCGGATCGGCGCCGGCCGCGCGCTGGTCGGCGTGGTGAGCGCGGAGTTCCTCTCAGCGAATGTCGGCCTCGGCTACTACATCGGCTTCTTCGGGGTCTTCCTCGACACCGCTCGAGTGATGCTGGGCATCGTCCTGTTCGGCATCTTCGGCGTCGTACTCGGCGAGGTCATCCGCGTCGCCGAGCACCGTTATGACGTCTGGCGCCCGGAGCTGCATCGCTAGTCGACGCGTGTCAGGTCAATTGAACGCGCTCCCGCCGTCGACGAGCAGCGTCTGCCCGGTGATGAACTCGCTGTCGTCGGACATGAGGAACGCGATCGTGCCGACCAGATCCCCGGGCTTCTCGACCCGCTGAAGGCAGCGGACCTTCACCGGCGCCTCGCGCATCGCGACGGTCTCCTCGTTCGGCTCCTCTTCGCTGAGCGTGCTGCCCGGACATACGACGTTCACGCGGATCCACGCGCCGCCGAGCTCGCGAGCGAGCGTGCGGCTGAACCCGATGAGCGCACTCTTCGATGCGACGTAGTGGGCGCGCGTCGGGACGCCGCGGAACACCGTGCTCGACGCGATGTTCACGATGCTCCCGCCGCCCGACTTGCGGAGGTAGGGAAGCACCGACTTGCATCCGTACCACGCCGCCTTGGTGTTGAGCGTGAAGGCCTGATCCCATTCGGCGTCGGGGATGTCCTCGAAGTTGCAGCGCGTGATCGGGATGACGTTCAGCATCCCGGCGTTGTTCACGAGCCCGCTGATGCCACCGAACTCCTTTGCGGCCCCGGCGGCCGCCCGCTCGAAGGCCGCGAGATCGCGCACGTCGGTCTTGATCGCGATGGCCTTGCCTTTCTTCGCGCGGATGCCGGCCGCGACCTCTTCGTTGCGCGCACCGTCGATGTCCAGCAGCGCGACGTTCGCGCCATCGGCCGCGAGCCGTTCGCTGTACGCGCGCCCGATGCCGTGCGCGGCACCGCTGACGAGGATCGTCTTGCCTTCGAGTCGCATGTGTTCTCTCCCTCGGCTGATGTCCGACGCGTTTAGATTGACACAGTGAGCCTCGCCATCGGCGCGCGACGTCGGCTGGGGATATTCGGACAGGGCCCGTTCGCGGTGTACTGGACCGGCGGATTCCTCTCGAACGTCGGGACGTGGCTGCAGGCGGTCGCGGGGTCCGTCTTCGTGTACGACCGTACCGGCTCCGCGTTCGCCGTCGGCGTGCTCAACTTCGCGACCTTCATCCCGATCGTGCTGTTCTCGCTCCCCGGTGGCGTGATCTCGGACCGCAGAGACCGCCGCGCCATCGTCATCGCGACGCAGGTCATCTCCGGCGTATTCGCCGTCAGCCTGGCGCTGCTCACGTTCGCGGGCGCGGCGACCGAGCTGCATGTCATCGCGACCGCGTTCGCGCTGCAGACGTCCTGGGCCGTGGCCAAGCCCGCGCTCACCGCGATGCTGCCCGCGCTCGTGACGCGTGATGAGCTTCCGCAGGCCGTCGGGCTCAACACACTGCAGTTCATGACCGGTCAGCTGGTCGGGCCGCTGCTCGCCACACTGGTGCTTGCCACGGGCGGTTACGCGTGGGCATTCGCGATCAACGCGGCGACGTTCCTCGCGCCGATCATCGCGATGGTCTATCTCTATCGCCACGGACTGGGCGGGTCGCTGGAGACCGCCGCGACCCGCGCGTCCCTGGCGCGTCAGAGCATCACCGCGTACGTGCGGACACAGCCGTGGATCGCTTTTGTTCTTCTCGCCGTCGTGATGACGAGCGCCATCAGCGAGGTCGTTCGCACGACTGCACCGGTGCTGGTGACGGAACGGCTCGGCCGCCCGAGCAGCGACGCGGGGCTCGTCATCGCCGCGCAGGGCCTCGGTTACGTGGGCGGGATCCTCGTCCTCACCCTTCTCCGGCGCCGCGACGTGGCGCGCACGGTCGCGTCCTTCGGCCTCGTCCTCCAGGCGTGCGGCCTGATGGTCGCGAGCGCGGCGACCGCGTTGGCGGTCGCCGCGGTCGGTCTCATCGCGATCGGCATGGGCTTCGCGCTGTGCCTGCCCGTCGTCACCGCGGCGCTGCAATCAGAGGTGCCAGATCACATCCGCGGTCGGCTGATGTCGTTCCACCAGATCGCGCTTCTCGGCAACCGCCCCTTCACCGCGCTCGCCGCGGGCGCGATCGCCGCGACGTTCGGCGTGCCCGCCGCGCTGCTCGCCGCGACGCTCTTCGTTCCGGTCGGACTGTTCGCGGTGCGCGCGGCGTGGCGGAACCTCGGTGCACAATCGCCCGCGGTGAGCGCGCAGGTGTCACTGTGACGACCATGCAGGTCAGCGTGGGTCCGGACCTCTGCATCGGCACCGCCGAGTGCGTGCGCATCCTGCCGAGCGGCTTCCGGATCGATGAGTCGCGCGGCGTCTCGGTGCCGCAGCCCGCCGCAGGCACCGCCGGCCTCGAGCTCCTCGCCGAAGTCGTGCGGTCGTGCCCGACGGGCGCGGTCCGCGTCCTGGACGCGGAAGGGAACGCGGTGTGAGCGACGACGGCCTGCTCACCGAGTTCACGGCGTCGATCGAGTTCGACAAGTACGAGGACATCCGCGCCGCGCTGTTCGATCCGAACCTCTCGCGGAGCTTCGACAAGCGGTCGTATGAAGAGGGGAACATCCGCAGCGGCATCGTGTCGATCGCGCACGGCGCCGTCCATCGCGCGCGTCGACGCGTCGAGAACACGCAGTTCCGCGCCGACGTGCTGCGGCTCTACGAGCGCGACCTCTTCCCGCGGGTGATGAACGATCTGCTCGACGTCCTCATCGATCGGGAGCGCGTCGACCTGTTCCCCATTGGAGAGATGCTCAGCGTCGTCCTCGCGGCGCGTCGCGCGGGGATCGAGTACGACGCGGCGGATCTCGACGATCTCCGGACCCTCGTCCGACATGTCGACGCGTTCTCGCAGGGCAGCGCGATCCTCGATGCGAAGGACCCGGACGCAGTCCGCGCGCTGGTGCGCGCGACGTACGCGGAGTTCGCGCGCGACTTCGTCCGGCCCGCGTGGGCGACGCGGGCCGCGCTCATCGCACGCGTCGGGCGCGGCGAGCTCGCCGCGGAGGAGCTGCCGCACGACATCCTCACGATCCTGTTGCTCCACCGCGACGATGCGCACATGGCGCTCGAGGACGACGCGCGGATCGTTCGCGAGGTCGCGAC
>DATDEH010000036.1 GCA_036523395.1 Candidatus Limnocylindria bacterium
GAATGCGAGAACGATGACGCATGAGAGCAGCGCGGCGCCCATGCAGAACACGCCGATCGCGCCGAAGCCAAGCGTGTCGACGAAGAAACCGCCTATGGTGGCCCCGACGACGATCGAGAGCGACGCTGTCGACGAGGAGAACGCGAAGAGAGTCCCGCGCGCCTCGGGCACCTGCTCCGTGAGCAGCGTGGTGTTCGTCGCGAAACGCGCACCGATGACCGCCGAGAGCAGCAGGTTCATCACCGCGGCCGCGAGCAGCGGCGGCGGCGCGTTGGTGAGCGCGAGCAGGATCACACCCGATGCGACGATCGTTCCCGCGACGACGCGTCGGTGCCCGATGCGGTCTCCGATGCGCCCACCGATCTGGCTTCCGACGAGGACGCCGAGACCCAGCGTGAGCGAATACGTCGACGCTGTGCCCTCGCTCAGGCCGTACGTGTTCTGGAAGAACACGACCAGGTACGTGATCCAGGTGAACCAGTAGAGCGAACCGAGGAAGCTCGAGATGATCGCGGCAACGGCGGACTTATTGCTGAGGATCAGGCGATACATCCCCCAGATCCGATCCTCGCTCAGGTTGGTCCGCGTCGGACGGAGGAACACGGCCAGGCCGATGCCGGCAGCGATCGCGATCAGGCCGACGAGTCCCACCGACACGCGCCAGCTCGTGGCCTCGGCCACGACGCCGGCGACCGGAACGCCCACGACGCTGGCCATCGTGTTGAAGCCGATGACCGTCGACATGGCGCGGCCGCGCTCGCGATAGGCGAACAGATCGCCGACGAGGGCGTTGGCGTTCGGGAAGATCAGCGATCCGCCGATGCCCGCCACCGCGCGTGCGGCCACGAGCGTCGCGAAGTTCGGTGCCAGCGCGCACAGGATCGTGAAGGTGCCCATGACGAGCGCGCCGGCAACGAGGAACCTCTTCCGGCCGAAGCGATCGGAGTACGGCCCGATGAGAAGCCCGGTGACGATGCCCGGGCCGCCGTACGCGGCTGCGACCAGGCCGGCGGTCCCGGTGCTCACGTCGAATTCCTCCGCGATCTGCGTGAGAACCGGAGACATGACGAGCGTCGCGTAGACCGACGCGAAGGTGAGCGATCCGACGACGCTGAGGAGGAGCCGCTTCTCGCCGCTGGTCAACCCAGGGGCAGGCCCGCAAAGGCGTGGAGGAACCGACCGAAGGCGCGGATGTGATCGATGTAGTCGGCCACAGCGATGTTCTCGTTCGGCGCGTGATTGGCGGAGGACGCATTCCCGGATCCGAAGCCGACGACGGGTATGCCGAGCTGATCGCACACCTGGGCCATCGGTCCGCTGCCGACCATGAGCGGGTACACGACCGGATCCGCGCCGTACGTCGCGCGGCATGCGGCGACCGCGGCGCGCGCGGACTCTGAATCGGCCGGCCAGCGCGACGGACGCTCGCCGTGCATCGCGACGATCTCGATGTCGCCAAAGCCGCGGCGCTCGAGATGCGCCCGCAGCAGACGCTCGACGAGCTCCGGCGTGAGGTCGGGCACCAGGCGGAAGTCGAGCTTCGCGCTCGCGACCGCGGGCAGGACCGTCTTTGAGCCCGGCCCCGAGTACCCCGAGGTGAGACCGCAGATCGTGCAGGTCGGCTCGAAGAAGTGCTTGAGCTTGAGCGGCGTTCCGGTGAGCCCGCGGATGAATCGCGGCACGTCGTGGATGCGCTTCGTGCCGTCCTCGTCGAACGGGAGGGCCTCCAGCGCACGGACCTCACCGGGCGTCGGGGTGCGGACTGCGTCCATGAGTCCGTCGATGACGATCTCGTCCTTGTCGTTCTTCAGCGTCGCGAGCGCCCAGACCAGACGCCACGCGGCGTTCGGGATGATCGTCGCCACCGACGAATGCGCGTCCTGCTTCGCGCCGCGCACCCGCAGCTCGAAGTACGCGATGCCCTTGAGCCCCAGCGAGACCGTGGGCCGTCCGGCGGCGTCCTTGTAGCCGGCCTCCCAGATGCAGCCGTCCGCGCGCAGCCGGCCGGCATTGGCCGCGACGAATTCGGCGAGATGCTCGGACCCGATCTCCTCTTCCCCCTCAAAGAGGACGCGCACGCGCAGCGGCAGCTCGCCGATGGTGGCACGGTACGCCTCGATCGCCTGGAGCCGCGCCATGAGGTTTCCTTTGTTGTCCGACACGCCGCGCGCGAAGATGTGGCCATCGCGCTCCGTCGGCTCGAACGGCGGCGTCTTCCATTCGTCGAGCGGATCGGGCGGCTGCACGTCGTAGTGGTCGTAGACGAGCAGCGTCTTCGCGCCGCGACCGGTCTCGCCCACGATCGTCGGCGGCCCGCCATCGACGCGAAGGCTCTCGGCAGGGATCCCGGCGCGTCGCGTGCGCTCGAGGACCGCGCGCGCGGTCTCAGCGATCGCGGTCTTCTGCGCGGACACCGTCGGAAGACGGACGAGATCCTTCAGCTCTTCGATGTACTCGCGTTCGCGGGCGCGCACGTATGCGTCGAAAGCATCGAAGGAGGTCACGGCCGGTAGGCTACCTGACCTCTCCCCTACGCTCACCGGCGATGGACGCGGACGTGATCGTCGTCGGCGCGGGGCTCGCGGGTCTCGTCGCCACCGCGGAGGCCGCAGATGCCGGCAAGCGCGTGATCGTTCTCGAGCAAGAGCCGGAAGTGTCGCTCGGCGGTCAGGCATTCTGGTCCTTCGGCGGGCTCTTCTTCGTGAACAGCCCGGAGCAGCGACGCCTCCGCATCAAAGACTCCCGTGACCTCGCGCTGCGCGACTGGCTTGCCTACGCCGGCTTCGACCGCGACGACGACGCGTGGCCGCGCAGATGGGCCGAGGCCTATGTGGACTTCGCCGCCGGCGAGATGCGGCCCTGGCTCCACGCGCAGGGGATGCGCTGGTTCCCGCTCGTGCAGTGGGCGGAGCGGCGCGGAAGCAGCGTGCCGCGCTTCCACATCACCTGGGGCACGGGACCGGCTGTCATCGAACCGTTCGTGCGCCGCGTGCGCGAGCACGCCGTGAGTGGCCGTGTCGAGTTGCGCTTCCGTCACCGTGTGACCGGTCTCGTGGTCATGCAGGGAGTCGCCGAAGGAGTCACGGGCGATCTACTCGCACCGAGTGCGTCGGCGCGCGGCGCTCGGAGCACGCGCGACGTCGTCGGCGAGTTCACGCTTCGCTCGTCCGCGGTCGTCGTCACATCAGGCGGGATCGGCGGCAATCACGATCTCGTTCGCCGGTACTGGCCGGCGCGTCTGGGAGTCCCGCCACGTCGGATGCTCTCCGGCGTTCCCGACCACGTGGACGGCCGGGCGCTCGAGGTGGTCCGCGAAGCCGGCGCGCGCGCGATCAACCTCGACCGCATGTGGAACTACCCGGAGGGCGTTGAGAACTTCGCGCCGGTCTGGACGCGTCACGGCATCCGCATCCTCGCCGGACCTTCGGCGCTGTGGCTCGACGCGACGGGTCACCGTTTGCCGGCGCCGCTCTTCCCAGGCTTCGACGCGCTTGGCGCTCTCGAGCACGTCGCGCGCTCCGGGCACGATCACTCATGGTTCGTGCTCGACTCGAAAGTGTTCGGCCGCGAGCTCGCGCTATCGGGCTCCGAGCAGAACCCCGACCTCACCGGCAAGAGCATCCGGATGGTCCTCCAGCGCGCGCTGCCAAGCGCCGTGAAGCCCGTTGAGGAATTCGGCAGACATGGACGCGACTTCGTCTTCGCGTCCAGCGCGCGTGAGCTTGCGGGCCAGATGAACGAGCTGGCTGGCACGACGGAGATCGACGGCGCCTCGCTCGATCGCGAGATCGCCGAGCACGACGAGCAGGCCATGTTGGCCTCGCCCACCGATCCACAGCAGCTCGCGATCCGCGTGGCGCGCCGCTACATCGGCGACCGGCTGATCCGCGTCGCGCGGCCGCACCCGTTCCTCGATCCGAAGAGCCGTCCGCTCGTCGCGGTGCGCCTCTGGATCATCACGCGCAAGACGCTTGGGGGTCTCGAGACCGACCTCGACGGGCGCGTGCTCGGCGCGTCGGGCGAGCCCATCCGAGGCTTGTATGCGGCCGGCGAGGTCGCGGGTTTTGGTGGTGGCGGCATCCACGGGTATCGCTCGCTCGAGGGAACATTCCTCGGCGGCTGCATCTTCTCCGGTCGCGTCGCGGGCCGCGCCGCGAGTCGCGCGGCAGGCTGAGCGCTAGCCCGACGTGACCGGCGAGGCCGTGCGGGTCTTACTCCGTCCGAGATCGCAGCGCGGCGAGTACGGCGTGATCTCGATCCACCGCTTCTCGCAGAGGTAATCGATGAGCCCGTCGGCGTCTTCGATCGTCTCGCGCCGGTAGACCTTCGCGCGCGGGACCATGAAGATGCAGTCGCCGCAGTTGAGCGGCAGGGCAGGACGCGGCCGGCTCGCGCTGCGTGCGACGATCAGAGCGAAACCAAGCGCCGCGAGGCAGACCACAACGAACACGACGAAAGCCGCAAAGATGGCCAGGGGAGCCATATCCGTTCGGGCCTCCTCCCCGTATGAACGGTATCAGGAGGTGAGCGCTGTGCGATCAGTACTCCCCGCCGTGGCCGCCGCGCTGCTGCTGGCGGGCACCGCATGTGCCGCTGCTGGCTCGGGCGGGACCGGCGCTCCGAAGGGCGCGCCCGCGAATGGCACGGCCGCGCCGTCCTCGATGCCGGCGCCGACCGGTGGCAAGCCCGCCGACCCGTACGACTACGGGTATTAGTCTCGCCGCATCAGGTTCGGCATCCACGTTGGTCACCTGGGCGGGCCGCTGGACGAGCTGCGACAGCTCTGGCGGTTCGCCGACGAACGCGGCTTCGATTGGTTCTCGGTGTCGGATCACTTCCAAGAGACGCCGCACCGGGGCGGCGACGGCGACTGCTTCGAGTCCGTCGCGACGCTGACCGCCGCCGCGGCTGACACGGAGCGAGTGCGCGTTGGATGTCTCGTCTTCAGCATCGCGTACCGCAATCCGGGTGTCCTGGCCAAGTCCATGACGACGATCGACCACATCTCGAACGGCCGAGCCGAGTGCGGGATCGGCGCCGGGTGGAACGAGCCGGAGTACCGCGCGTTCGGGTACGAATTCCCTGACCTGAGGACGCGGGAGGATCAGCTCGAGGAATATGCCGAAGCGCTGCACCTCCTGTTCAGTGAGCCATTCGCGGATCTCGCTGGAACGCACTACACGCTCCGGCACGCTCCGAACAACCCGAGGCCTTTGCAGCGACGCCTTCCGCTCTGGGTCGGCGGCGCCGGTGAGAAACGAACGCTGCGGACAGCCGCCCGTTTCGCCGATGGCTGGAACGCTCCCTACCTTGCGCCTGCCCAGTGGAGGCGGAAGAACGAGGTGCTCGATCGCTGGTGCGGGGAGCTCGGACGTGATGGACGCACGATCGCCCGCACCATCAACGTCGGCTTCTACATCGGCGCCGACGCGAAAGGCGCAGCGCGGGCGGAGGAGCGCTATCAGCGCGAATGGGGCGCGGACGCGCGCGGCTTCACCGGCTTCCTTCGCGGGACCGCCGACCGCGCGGCCGAGCTCGTCGAGGAGTTCCGCGGTGTTGGCGTCGAGCGCCTCAACATCGCCCTGCGCAGCGGGCCATATGACTGGGACGCGCTCGAGGCGTTCGCGGAGAACGTCATCACCGCAGCCGCATGACACTCGAGATCATCCGACTCGACGGTCCGACCTTCGACGCGGCGATCCCCGACCTCGCCGTGATCCTCGCGGACGTGGTCGCTGGTGGCGCGTCGGTCGGGTTCCTCTTGCCGTTCACGCCTGAGGACGCGGCGACGTGGTGGATGAGCATCGAACGCGATGTCGTTCACGGGAACGTGCTCGTGATCGCGGCGCGCTTGGATCGGCGTGTGGTCGGAACGGCGCAGCTGCGCCTCGCCCTGCTACCGAACGCACGCCACCGCGCGGAGGTCTCGAAGGTACTCGTGCACCGGTCCGCGCGACGACGCGGGATCGCGACAGCGCTCATGCGCGAGATCGAGCGCATCGCGCTTGCGGAGGGGCGCACGCTCCTCGTCCTCGACACGATCACCGGCAGCGAGGCCGACCCGCTCTACACGAAGCTCGGCTGGACGCGCGCCGCTGAGATCCCGCGCTATGCCGGGATGCCCGACGGCGAGCTGCGCCCCACGACGATCTTTTACCGCGATCTCGGACGCATGGATCCGCGAAAGGCGCCGTGAGCGCGCCGCGGCTCGTCGTCGAGCCGCTCGGCATCGCCAAGCGGGACGGCGAAGGCTGGCGCACGACCTGGCGCGTGGCGAACGCCGAGCCCGAGCCCGTTCGCCTCGTCGCCGCCGTCGCTCCCCACTCGCAGTTCCGCGGCGAGACATCGCTCGATCGCGAGATCCGCGGCAAGGCCTCCACGCAGTTCTCACTCGTGGTGAGCACCCCCGGTGCTGACGTCAGCGAGGTCGAGAACGCGTTCGTCATCCTTCTCGTTCAGCACGGGGACGAGCGTTGGCGCATCCTCGTGCGACTCCGCGTGCCCTTTGAAGATGGCTCGCGGCCTCGGCCGCGGGTCGAGGCAGTCACCATGCAACGCGTCGGCTTCTCCGGCGAGCTTTAGAGTGCCGCCATGTCCATGACGCAGAAGGACCGCTATGTGATGCAGCGGATGAAAGGCTGACGAGGCAACTGAAGCCTCGGCTTCGAGGAGACCACGGGTATGGTCTCAAACGTGTTGGACATGGACCAGGAGGAGCTGATGAAGCTGCTCAAGTCCTTTAGGACGAAGTACTCAGGAGATGCTGAGTGGGAGCAGATCCGCGCGGGCTTTCCCAAGTCCTGGCCGATCTAGCGTGACCACGGTCAAGGCCGCAAAGGCGCAGCTGCTCAAATACGCCCTCGCGAAGGACGACGCCAGGCTCGAGCATCCATGGGGCGAGAACGTCGCCAAGGTCAAGGGCAAGGTGTTCGTGTTCTTCGGCCTGGAGGAGCCCGACGCTAAGTACGCGGACTACGTGATGGGCGTCAAGCTCACGACGGCGCTGCTCTACGCGAAGAGCCTTCCGTTCGTGGAACCGATGGGATACGGGCTCGGAAAGTCGGGCTGGGTCAGCGTCAAGAAGCCGAAGGGGGCGCTGCCCACGGCGATGTTCGAGGAGTGGATCGACGAGAGCTACTACGCCGTGGCGAAGCCACGCGGCAAGGAGGCGGCGAAAGCCGAGCCGTACGCGAACGTCGCGCCGAAACGGAAGGCTGCTGCTACAAGAAAGCGCGTGACCCGCGGGTAGCATCCACAACAAGGTGGGAATAGAAGCGCTGCCTCAGCCGCTCGCGGCGTACACCGCGCTGGCCGCCATCAGCGTCGTCGTGTTCGGCGTGTTCTTGCGGATGACGCGGCTGACCGCCGGATGGCTGCCGTACCGAACGTGGCTGGTGATGCTGCCCGTCGTTCTCGTCGCGCTGTGGCTTGGCACGTGGGCCTGGGCAGTCCTCATCACGCTTCTCTCCATCTACGGCTTCAAGGAGTTCGCGCGCGCGACGGGTCTTTATCGCGAGCGTCTGTTCGCCCTCGCGGTGTACCTGGCGATGGTCGCTGCGAACGCGCTCGCTTCCGTCGGACGTTTCGGTCTGTTCATGGTCGTGCCGATGTGGGGCGTCGCGGCCCTGACGCTGATCCCGATCGTCCGCAACAAGACCGAGGGGATGCTGCAGAACTTCGCGCTGTCCGTACTCGGCGTCGTCTATTTCGGTTGGTTCCTCGCGCACCTGACGTACCTCGCGACGTGGGAGGGCGGACTTGGACTCGTGCTCTACGTGGTGCTCGCGACGCAGCTGAACGATGTCGTCGCGTTCCTCTTCGGCAAGCTCGTGGGCCGCCGGCACTGGACCGCGCTCTCGCCCAACAAGACGGTCGAAGGATCGCTCGGCGCGCTCGTCTTCGGTATCGCCTTCGCGTTCATCAACTGGCAGCTCGCATTTCCACAGCTGCCGTGGTGGATGGTGCTCGGTCTCGGTGTGATCGTCGGCGCCGGAGGGCAGATCGGCGATCTCACGCTCGCGAACTTCAAGCGCAACGTGGGCATCAAGGACTTCGGCGACCTGCTGCCCGGGCACGGCGGGATCCTCGACCGGCTCAACTCGCTCACGCTCGTCGCTCCGGTGGCATTCCATTTCGTGCGCTTCTTCTTCGGCGGCTTTCCGTGAGCGACGAGCACACTGCTGCGTCCCCGTCGGGCGAGCCCAATGCCTTCTCGTACGCGCCAATGCCGGATGTCGGTCGCTCGATGCGGGAGCGCCTCGGCCAGTACCCGCGCGTCCCTGACATCACCTTCGACGCGCTGCGGACGGTCGCGCGGTGGACCGCGGTCGGCCTCACGAAGCTGCAGTTCCCGATCGACGTCCGGGGCGAAGAGCCTTCGGGCGATCGCGTCGCGCTGGTCGCGAACCACCAGAGCCACCTCGACTCGCTCCTGGTCCTCGCCTCCCTGTCCGAGCACCGGCGGCGCGAGATCGCCTGCCTCGCGGCGAAGGACTACTTCTTCGAGAACACCTCATTCGCGCTGGCGAGCTCGCTGTTCGCGATGGCCGTCGCGTTCGATCGCACCAAGTACACCGAGCTCCGACGCTGGACGCGGATCCTGCGCGAACAGCCGCGCGGCACCCTCCTCGTCTACCCATCCGGCAGCCGCCGGCGTTCTGAAGCGCACGACGCGATCCTGTTCGTCCTCGCGAACAGCGGGTGGTCGATCGTTCCGGTCGCGATAGCGGGGAGCGCGAAGGCATGGCCGGTCACCAGCAAGATCTGGCGTCCGTTCCAGCGCGTGCGCGTCACGTTCGGCAGGCCCATGTCCGCGGTCCCGACGAAAGACCTCGGTGCGTCGCTCGCGGCTTTCTGGAGCGCGAACACTTGAAGGCGGACGCCTCCGTCTATGAGGGCAAGCGGGTCATCCGCCGCGCGCTCGCGCGCGTCGGGGGTCTGGACCGCGTCGATCCAAATGTCGTCACGCTCTCGATCCTCGTGCCCGCGGCCATCGGCACCGTGGCTCTGTGGCAGGGGTGGTGGCTCGTCGCGATACTCGCCATCCTCGCTCGGATGGTGCTCGCGACGATGGACGGCTACATCGCCGAGAGCTTTGGCCGAGCGACGCGTCTTGGGTCGTATCTGAATCGCTTCGTCACCGAGCTGGCCGATGCGACGCTACTGCTCGCGCTCATCCCGCACGCGGACGCGCTCTGGGTCGGCGCCGCGCTGGCCGGCGGCTGGCTCGTGAACGTCACCGGACTCCTCGGGGTGACCGCGGGCGGTTCGATCCAGTGGACGGGCCCCGCGGGCCAGGCCGATCGGCTCGCGTTCCTCATCGCGGCATCGCTCATCGCGTTGGTCGCCGAGATGAACTGGACGCTCTTCTGCATGGTACTGGTCGCCTTGAGCGCGGTCACGATCGTGCGTCGCGCATTCCGGTCGATCGTCGAGCTGCGTCGGGTCTGATCCGTGCGTGGCTTTGCGCGCTCGCCGCTCGCCGTGATCGCCGCCGGTCTGTGGGGCTATGCCGAGGCGACGCGATTCTGGCTCATCCCCGACATCCTCCTGGGATGGATCGCTCTCAATCGACCGCGGTCGATCGTGGTCAGCGTCGCCGCGGCAACGGTCGGTGCCGTGATGGGCGGCGTCCGCATGCATCGGCACGCACGCGAGGAGCGCGCGCGCTTGACCGAGATCCCGGGCATCAACGACGCCCTGCTGATCGACGCGCACGAGCGCTTCGCGTCGCGTGGCTGGGTCGCGGTCGCGCGCGCGCCGCTCGACGGCATCCCGTACAAGGTCTATGCGACCGAGAGCGGGCTCGCCGGCAAACCTGAGGGCGAGCTGATCGCGTGGACGATGCTCGCGCGGCTTTGGAGGTTCATCCTCTCGGCAGCCGCCGCCGGGCTCATCGGTCGGGTCTTTTCACGCTCCGTGCGCCGGAGCGAAGGACGGTGGCTCGCTGGAACGATCGCGTTCTGGGTCTTCGTCTATGTCCGCTATTTCGCGAGACTTCGTCGCCGCTACGGGGTCGGACTCAGTCCTTCGGAAGACGGGCCTCCGGATGGCGAAGCGACAGCGGCGCCTTCCCCGACCAGTACACGTCGCGCTGGCCGGTCATCGCCTGGACGTGCCCGTCCCACTCGAAGTTGAAGGCCTCGCAGCCTAGACGCACCGCGCGCCGGACCTTCTCCTGCGTCACCTCGTCGCGCGCCAACTTGTGGATCATCGCGATCTGACGATCGCCGTGACCGGTGTCCTGCTCCGCGTGCAGCTCGTAGGTCGCGGCGGCGCGCTTGCTGAAGCCGTAGTGGCCGACGAGCTCCTTGAACACGCGAGCGGCCGCGCCATCCGGTCCGCCATGCATCGCTTCGACGTACGCGAGCAGCGCGACGCCCTCGAGCGCGCTGCGGTTCTGGCAACCCGAGCGGATCATCTCGACGGCGGCGAGCGTGCCGGGCGCGGGGTCGGCACGGTCCGCCTGCTCGCGCGTGATGCCGCCCTCCTCGAGGAACTGCAACATGATGTCGACGTGCGTCTTTTCGCCGCCGAGCTCTTCCATGAAGTTCTCCATCACCACGTCCATGAGGTCGTAATTCCGCTCGCTCGCGACGTTGGTGACGATGTACCCGAAGAAGATCGGGTTGGTGCGCACGCGCAGGTAGTGCTGGATCTCGCCCAGGATGATCTGCTCGCGCGTCCAGCGGTGCTCGACGATGCCCTTGAACCAGGGGTGATCCGGCATCCATAGCCCGCGTGCGACTTGCCAGAGCTCTTCGACGAAGGCGTCGGGCGGGGTCACGGCCACG
>DATDEH010000037.1 GCA_036523395.1 Candidatus Limnocylindria bacterium
CTCGTTGGCCATGCCGCCGAAGCCTGACCAGACCACGATCTTGGTCACTGGTACACCGCGGGCGCGTCGCGCTTCAGCGAGTCGGCCAGCATCGTGCGCTGTAGCAGCGACATGTCCTCCGGCAACGACGCAGGGTCGGTAAGCGCGACCTCAGGTGTCTCGACGGACGGTGTCGCATCGCCGCCGGTGATCCGCGCGCGGAAGCAGCAGATGTAGAACTGGTACGGCGAGATCCCCCCAAGGCTCTTGTTGTCGTAGACGCCGATGAGCCGCTCGAGCTCGGCGTGGAATCCCGTCTCCTCGTGGAGCTCTCGCAGCGCGTTCACCGACGGCGGCGATCCGACCTCGGCGTAACCGCCGGGCAGCGCCCAGCGCCCGTTGTCTGCGCGCTTGATGAGGACCACCCGGCCTGCGTCGTCGAAAGCAGCGACGGAGCAGCCGACCTTCGGGCTCGCGATGCCCACGTCCGCGAGGTAGGGCCGTTCCGGCGTGAACTCAGCGTCGATCGTCATCGAGGCCATGTCGCCACCGATCGTGAGCATCCGCTCAAAGCGGTCGCGGTCGTAGTCGTTCGTCGCGAACTCCAGTCCGGTGCGCGCCATTGCCGCGAGCTCGTGGGCCCAGAAGCGCAGCTGCTCGGAAGGACGCATGGGCCGCCCATACTAGGCGGCCTTGTCAGCGCTCTCGGGGACGCTCCTCAACGCATTCACCGTCCTCGTCGGCGGATTGCTCGGCACCGTCCTCGGCGACCGGCTCCCCGAACGCCTTCGCGAGAATGTGGTGCGCGGCGTGGGGCTGTTCACCCTGGCCATGGGCACGAAGTTCGCGATCGACACGTCGAACCTGCTCTACATGCTCGGCAGCATCCTGCTCGGCGGCGTCATCGGATCGCTGTGGGGCGTCGACCGTCGCCTGAACGATCTCGGCGCGGCGCTGCAGCGCCGCTTCGCCGCGCGCGGCCGAGGGGGCACGGTGGCCGAGGCGTTCGTGACGGCGTCGATCGTCTTCTGCGTCGGCCCGCTCACGTTCCTCGGCTCGATCCAGAACGGGCTCACCGGGGACGCGAGCCTGCTCGCGATCAAAAGCGTGCTCGATGGCTTCACCTCGATCGCCCTCGCGGCGACGCTCGGCTGGGGCGTGCTCCTCACGATCCCGCTCATCCTTCTCTATCAGGGCGGCCTCGCGCTGGGCGCGTCGGTGTTCGTCGGTCTGCTCACCGACCTGCAGCTTCGCGAGATGAGCGCCGTCGGCGGCTTGCTCATCATCGGCGTGGGGCTGAAACTGTTGAATATCCGCGACGTGAAGGTTGCGGACTACCTGCCCGCGATCCTCGTCGCGCCGCTCCTCGTGGCGGCGGTCGTTCGCGTCAAGGAGGCACTCGGACTATGAAGATCCTCGAGTTCCGCAGCGACACGTTCACGAAGCCGACGCCGGCGATGCGCCGGGCGATGGCCGAGGCCGAGGTCGGCGACGACCAGTACGGCGAGGACCCCACGGTGAACAAGCTCGAGAAGCGCTCGGCGGAGCTGGTCGGCAAGGAGGCCGGCGTCTACGTGCCGAGCGGGATGATGGGCAACCTCTGCGGCGTTCTCTCGCAGACCCAGCGCGGCGACGAGGTCATCCTCGGCGACCTCGCGCACATCTACCAGAACGAGATGGACGCCGCGTTCGTCCTCGGCGGGATCGTGCCGCGGCTCGTCCCGAACCACGACGGCCTGCCATTGCTCGATGACATCGCGACCGCGATCCGGCCGCAGGGCATGTTCGCACGGACGGCGCTGATCTGCCTCGAGAACTCGCACAACAACTGCGGCGGCACCGTGATCACGGCCGCGCAGACCAAGGAGATCTGCGACTTCGCGCACGCGCGGGGCATCCGCGTGCACCTGGACGGCGCGCGGATCTTCAACGCCGCCGCCGCGCTGGGCGTCGAGGCGAAGGAGCTGGTGCGCGATGTGGACTCCGTTCAGTTTTGCTACTCGAAGGGCCTCGCCGCGCCCGTCGGCTCCATCCTCTGCGGGACTGCGGAGACGGTGACGAAGGCGCGCCGTGTGCGCAAGCTCCTGGGTGGCGCGATGCGCCAATCCGGTATCATCGCGGCCGCGGCGCTGGTGGGACTCGAGGGGATGCGCGATAGGCTGGTCGAGGACCACCGCAATGCGAAAGCCCTGGCGGAGGGCTTGGCCCGATTGCCCGGCATCCGCATCGACGCCGCGAAGGTCGCGACCAACATCGTCTCGTTCGAGGTCGACCTAACGTGGATTGACGCTGGTGCGTTTCAGCAGGCATGCGCCGAGCGCGGCCTGAGATTCTCCCGTTATCTAGGCAATTCACCACGTTTGCGTGCAGTCACCCACAACGATGTGACGCGAGCAGACGTCGATGCCGCGCTGGAGATCGCCGCGGCGGTCCTGTCCAAGTCGCGCACCCCGGTAGCCGCCGCCGACTAACCCCTGTCCCCCATGCGAGGGAGTACGGAATGGCTACCTCTGGTTGGTGTTGGGATGACCCCGCCAAGCCGCATGATGGCCGCACATGAAGAGGTTTATGCCGTTCATTCGTGGTGACCTCGGCCAGTCGATCGTGGAGATGGCCCTGGCCATGCCGCTCCTGGCCTTCCTTCTGATCGGTGGCGCGGACGTCGCCCGCGCGTTCGCGATCCAGATCGCGGTCCAGAACGGCGCGCGAGCTGGCGCGGAAGCGTCGGCCATCGACTTCACGCCCTCGGGCGCCGAGGCTGTCGCCTGGACGAAGCAGGAGATGGGCCGCACCCCAGGGATGGACTCGAGCATCTGCCAGGTCCCTCCGAGCGCTACGAACTGCACGATCACCGTGACTCGCAAGCAATCGGATGGGACAACGGATTGTCTCCAGACGCCGAGTCTCGCGACCCCCTGCTTCTTCACGGTCCGTGTGCAGTACAGGTTCCGCACGATCATCCCGTGGCCGCTCCTTCCGAACCAGTTCGACTTCGACCGCAAGACGATCGTGAGGACGTTCATATGAGATTCTTCAAACGCGAGGACGGGCAGTCGCTGGTGGAGTTCGCGCTGATGCTTCCGCTCCTCCTTCTCCTGGTCACCGGTCTCTTCGACGTCGCGCGCGCCGTATGGCAGGAGAACACGCTCGCGTACTCGGCTCGCGAAGGCACGCGCTACGCGATCGTGCACGGCTCCGGCGGGTCGCCGGCGCTGGGCCCGAGCGACCCAGCTGAGCCGAACATCACCGCCGTCGTCCGGGGTGCCGCGGTCGGTGTGTACAACGTGAGCGTCGTCACTTCCTGGCCCGATGGCAAGAATGACCGCGGCTATCGCGTCGCCGTCGACGCGTCGGCCCCGTTCGTTCCACTCCCGTCGACATATCTGTTGGGCGGTGCTTTCCAGATCACGCTCAAGGGCGGCTCGAGCCTGGTCATCCAGCAATGAGAACGGTAAGGAAGGTCAGCATGAAGTCGCTACAAGAGTTCTTCGGACCCAAGGGTGAGGGCGGCCAGGCGATCGTGCTGATCGCGCTGATGATGATCGTGATGCTCATGATCGTTGGTCTCGCCGTCGACGGCGGCCAGCTGTACTCCGCGAAGCGCACGCAGCAGGAGGCGTCCGACGCGGCAGCCTTTGCGGGTGCCGTCGTGATCTACCAGTCGCCGGTGAGCTGCTGGCAGGCCCCGCCCTGCGCCGCGGCACGCCAGGCGGCGTTCGACGACGCGACGCGCAACGGCTTCACCGACGGCGTGAACAACACGACCGTGACGGTGAACCACCCGCCGAGCAGCGGCCCGTACGCCGGCCTCGGCAAATACGTCGAGGTCATCATCGTGAGGCAGGTACGCACGGCCCTGGTGCCCGCGCAGTCGATCCTGAACCCGGTGCGCGCGCACGGCGTTGCTGGCGCGGACCCGATCAAGAGCCCCTTCGCGATCTTCCTGCTGAAGCAGACAGGCCCGTGCCTGACGACGCAGGGCACCGGCAGCATCCAGGTTCCGGCCGGCGTTGACCTTGGCGGCGTCATCCAATCGAACTGCACCGGCAATCCCTCCTGGGACATGCAGGGATCCGGAGTCGTCTACAACCAGCTGGGCGACAACAGCGTCCGTACCGTCGGCGCCGTGAGCGCCCCCGGGAGGGTCACCTGCTCGCTCCCCTGCACGACGCCGCTGCAGACGGGCGCGTCGATCCAGCCGGACCCGTTCGCCGGGTTCCCCCGTCCCCCGGCCGAGGCCGTTCCGTTCTGGAGCGGGCCGGGCCAGTACAACATCCCCGCGAGCGCGTGCAACCCGGCGACGCCGCTGCAGCCACACACGTACGTGGGCGGCCTCCTCAATAACAACAACTGCACCGTCTATCTCGCAACGGGTGTGTACGTCCTGAAGGGCGGCGGATTCACGCAGAACGCGAACAGCGGCACGATCGCGACCATCGGAGCGTCCCAGGCGCTCGGCGCGATGATCTTCAACACCAACAGCACCTATCCGACCACGGGCTCGACCTGTGGCGACATCAGCGCACAGCAGGGTGGTGGCTTCGACACGTGGGCGATGGCGACAGGTCCGTACGCCGGCATGGCGCTCTACCAGGACCGCAACTGCACCAACACGATCGCCATCCAATCGAACGGCTCGTACTTCTTCCACGGGACGCTGTACGCGCCGACAGCCGCGCTCGCCCTGACGTCCCAGTCCGGCGCGACCCTGTACTCGCAGCTCGTCGTGAGTGAGCTCCAGATGCAGTCCAACGGCAACATGGTCGTGAACTACAGGCCCAGCGAGTCCGCGAACACCGGACTGCCGACACTCGTCCAGTAGCGTAAGAAAGAGGAAGACCCAGTGATCACCAAACGGATCGCGATCTCGGCTCTCGCACTCGCGCTCGCCGGACTGCCGATGTCGGCAATGGCGCGGACCGGGGGCGTCTCCGACTTCGCGGCGTCAGCGTGCCCCGCGACCGCGAACGACAACAAAGACGAGCCCGACGGCCAGGATGGTCAGCTAGGCGACCAAGGCCAGAAGGGCGAGGTCGACCAGCAGGGTCAGAACGGCGAGCAGGGCGAGAAGGGCGGCGACCAGGGCGCGACGGGTGCCCAGGGCGCCACGGGCGCCGAGGGCCAGATGGGCGAGCAGTGCCAGATGGGCGACGGCGACCAAAAGGGCGACCAGGGCCAAAAGGGCGAGGGCGACCAGCAGGGTCAGAACGGCGAGCAGGGCGAGCACGGCGAAGTCGGTCAGGTCGCCGGGCTCTACATCTCCGTCTAGTCATTAGCGGCGTCCGGCGTCTGGGGTGGCATTTACCCTAGGCGCCGTGACGCTTTCCGCACGCGACAAGAAGGCGCTCCTCACCCTCCTCGAACAAGCGCAGCTCGTCTACCTCCTCTCGCGCTATCCGAGGAAGCAGGTCCTCGACGATCGCAAGGACGTCCAGCTCCTCGAGAGCGGCTTGGCGGGGATGCGTGCCGTGGCGAAAGAGCTCAGCGCCTCAGTTCGCGTGAAGAACACCGGTGTGCAGTGGGACGAGCTCGCCGCCAAACCCGACAGCCCCGAGCTGCTATGGCGACGCGCGAAGCGTCTCGGCCCGCAGGTGCTGCGCGAGCTGCGGCCGCTCCTCGCGGGAGAGCCCGAGGCCGCGTTCATGCTCGATCCGACCGCGCAGGCGCCGGCGAAGACGACACCGGCGAAGAAGAAGACCGCCGCGACGAAGAAGGCGCGTTCGCGCTAGACGCCGACCCTCACGAGCCTTTGCCCGTCACACCCAGATGCGGCGCCCACCGCGCGAGATCGTCGGCCAGCTCGGTGTCGCGCCACCACCACATCACGTTCGACAGCGGGATGACCCGGTCGAGCTGCTGGGCGCGCAGGAGGCCGGGCAGCCGCGCGCGGATCATCCCGGGCTCGCGCAGCACGATGCCATCGCCGAAACCGAAGCCGATGGGCACGCTCCCGATCCGGACGCAGTTGGCCCAGGTCGTCCGGACGCCGATGCCGCGCCCCTCGTATTCGATCCCCTCCGGGGACGTCGTGATCGACACGCGGCGCGCCTCGCGCCGCGCGAGCACCACCGCAGCGAGCAGCGCGAGTGCGACGATCGCCACCAGACCCAGCTGGATGAGGAGTGGCGTGCTCGAGCTGCCCCGCTGGCCCGCGGCGACCAGCACGATCAGCGCGAAGCTCACCAGGAGCAACGCGATCACGAGCCCGCCGAGGATCAGCAGGGCCGTGGTGGTCGCGCGCACGCGCTCGGCGGGCATCCGGTACACATGGACGCCGGTCTCGCTCGTCACGTCCCGCTCAGCTCCTTCACGATCGGCCCCAGGCTCTCCACATCCGGCCCGCGCAGGCAGAAGTATGTGACCCCGATCGCATCGCGCAGGCGCACGATGTGGTCGCGGATCTGCTGCAGCGTCCCGATGCCGCGGTACGGGTTGTTCTGCACGACGTCGGGCGCGACCCTCCCCTTCTCGGCGACCTCGGCGATCGTCTTCTCGCGATCGTCGGTGAGGACGCAGTCGAGGTACATCGAGAGCTCGATCTCGCCGAAGCGGGCGCCCGCGGCCCTCCGCACGACGCCGATCTGTTCGCGCATCGTCTCGAGCGTGAACCGCTCCGGCGGAGGCGCTCCCGCGCCGGTGAATCCTGCCGGTACGATGGCGACGATGCTCGCCTCGCGACCGGCGAGCGCGAGGATCTCGGGTCCGCCGCCCGCGATGAGGAAGGGCGGATGCGGCCGCTGCGCCGTCTTCGGCCGGCACTCCGCCTTCTCGACCTTGTAGAAGTCGCCGGCGAAGGTGACCTGGTCCTCGGTGAAGAGGCGCTTCATGAGCGTCACCGCCTCGGCGAGGCGCGCGACGCGCACGCGGCCGCGGTCGCACGGGATGCCGGTGCTCTGGTAGTCGCGGTCGAGCCAGCCCGCGCCGATGCCCAGCTCGAAGCGCCCGCTCGAGAGCACGTCGAGCGTTGCGCACTCGCGCGCGAACACCACGGGGTTGCGGAAGTCGTTGTCGACGACGAGCGTGCCGACGCGCAGCCGTTGCGTGACTGCCGCCACGACCGCGAGCGCGGGGAGCGCAGCCCATACGCCACCGATCATGTGGTCGACCACCGCGAGCGTGTCGTAGCCGAGCGCCTCGAGGCGCTTCGCCCGATCGGTCCATTCCTGCGCGCTCGGCGCGCCGCCGGTCTGTGTCGCGAAGCGCACCGGCCGGGTCACGCGAGATCGACGTCCCTCGCGAGGAGCTTCGGCGGGAGCGACCCCGCGCCGAGGAGCTTGTCGTGGAAGAAGCGCATGCCCCACCCCTTGGCGCGCGCCTTGTCGCGTAGATCGAGGATCGCCGCGCGCCCGAGCGCGTACGACGACGGCTGCGTCGGCGTGAGCGTGTAGCGGCGCACCTCGGCGATCGCGTTCGGCGGCTCGAGCTTGGGCCGCTCGACCATGTACGCGACGGCCTCGTCGAAGCTCATGTCGCCGGTCGAGAGACCGACGTCGACCACTACGCGCGCGGCGCGCCAGAGGAGATCCTTGAGACGCAGGAGGCGCGTCTCGGGCGAGTCGAGGAAGCCGATCTCGGTCATGAGCTCCTCGACGTAGAGGCCCCAGCCCTCGACCATGAGGTTGCTCCGCAGCGCTTTGCGTGCGAGCGACGCGTTGTCCGCTGCGTACGTCAGCTGCACGTGGTGCCCGGGGTAGCCCTCGTGGCAGGCGATGACCGGGATGCCCGCGCGCGGATGGCCTTCAAGGCGTTCGCGGCGGGTGCGCTCGTCGTCGTCGGCCATCGGCAGCGTTACCCAGAACCGGCCGCGGCGGTTCGCCTCGAACGGCGCCGCGGCGACGTACGCTGCGTACGGGTACGTCGTGCGCTGGAAGTCCGGCATCGTCTCGACGACGAGGTCCTCGCCGTACGGGATCGACGCGATGGACGAGAGCCGCACCGCCTCGCGCGAGCGCTCCATCTCCACGCGGTAGGTGTCGACCAGCTGATCGGCTTCGGGATGGTCCTTCCGCAGACGCGCGACCGAGTCGCGCCAGTCGTCGTCGCCGAGCGCACGCGCGGCCTCGGCGATCCTTGATTCGGTCTCGCGGAAGAGCTCCTCGCCGAACGCGCGCAGGCTCGAGCCGTCGTGGTCGAGCAGCTCCTTCTCCTTCAGCAGCGTCTCGAACGCGTCGCGTCCTATCGCGAACGTGCCGCGCGCCTTGGGCAGCAGGTCCGCGCGCAGCCACGCGACGTAGCGGTCGAGCGCGTCGGCGGCGGCCTTCGCGGCAGGGCGAAGAGCGAGGGCGACCGCGCGACCGAGCGGCGTGTCAGGCAGTGCCTTCGGCAGCTCGTCGCGCAGGAACGCGGCGCCGGCCGGCGCGGTGCGCTCCGCGATCGCGATCCACTCCGGCGGCACTTTCGCCGGATCAAGGTTGGCACGCGCGGCGTCGAGCGCGGCCGGCGCTTCCGCAAGGCGCTCGGCGAGCATCGCGAGCCGGTCCTCGGCGGTGCTCCACGCGCGCAGCAGCGTGTAGTACGCGCCGCGCGTGATGAGGTCGGAGTACAGCGACGGCTGCCGGCGCCAGCGCTCGAACGGCTGGAGCGCATGCTCGCCGCGGAGCTCGGAGAGCACCAGGTCGCGGTCGACCCGCTGGTAGGGATCGAGGCTCTCCTCCCCCATGCCGACGAAGCGCCGCAGCCAGTCCTCGGTGAAGGCGTTCCGCGCGGCGAAGCCGTCGGCGGTGAGATCGCCCAGGCGATGGTCGTGCGAGTGGTTGCCCATGACCGTCGCGGCGACGGGCTCGAGGGCGAAACGGTCATCGAGAAAGGTCTTGACGGTCGCCTCGAGCAACGTGCCTACCATGACGGGAGCGCCAGTCTGGCACACATAGAGGAGTCGAAGCGGATGGCGGATGGCACAAAGCTCGTCTTCGCGGTGAGCGGTGCAAGAGACGACCTCGCGTCAGTCACCGTCGATGACCCGTACGACACGGTCCGTGGCAAGATGACGGGCGCGGGATGGCCCGAGTTCAATCGGAACGGGCGCAAGATCGCGGTGAATCCAGGGTTGATCGCCTACGTCGAGCCGGCGCCGCCGAGCATCCCGCTCCCACCGGCTCAGGCATTCCGCGTTGCGCGTCCACGCGGCGCGGACGAGTAGGTCGTCCGCATGAGCTCGACCCCGGACTGCGAAAACTGCGAGGCTCCCTGCTGCACGAGGCAGTTCCTGGAGGACGATTCGGGCTGGTTCAGTCTGAAAGACGCGCGACCGATCTACGTCGAGGCCGGGACGGACGTGAAGATCGTCGGCTGGCACATACAGCAGGACGGGCGCCAGCCGATGCTCGAGTGCCAGGGGTTCGACAGGAAGCAACTGCGCTGCACGGTGTATGACTCACGCCCGGAGCATTGCCGGACGTACGACTGCCGCGATGATGACCCCGACGAATGGCAGGCGCGCGCGCACTGCGATCTCGCGCGTCACCGCCGCATGACCGCGCTGCGCGCGAAGGTGATTGCTTAGTTCGTCTTCGGCTTGTCGGCGGCGGTCGCGGTGCTGGCTGCCGCAGGCTTCTCGGTGCTGTTGGCCTCTTCGCGGAACGTCTTCACGCCCTTGCCCAGCTGACCGAGAACGTCGGGGAGCTTCCCCGCTCCGAACACGATGAGCACGATGACGAGAATGAAGACGAGCTCCGGGCCCCCTAGGTTGAACGGCATTTGTCACTTCCCCGCGCGCTCCCCGGCGCGCTCATTACTCCTAGACAGTGTACGCACGCCGGGCCTCAGCCGAACAGACCAGCAAGGAGCGTGACGAAGAGCGGGATGACCACCAGAAGGGCGAGCGCTGGCAGGTAACACAGCGTCAGGATCAGCGTCATCTTTCCCTCGACCTGAGCGGCGGACTGGACCAATCGCTCGCGAGCGGCGCTCCGCATTTCCTCGCGCAGATCCTCAAGCACGCTGATCGAACCCGCCCCAAGCTCGCGCGCGCGCTCGAGGCGCTCCGCGAGCCGCACGAGAGATGGGAGCGCAGCGTCCGTCCCTTCACGCATCAGAGAGACATGCAGAGGCGCTCCGAGCGTGTACAGGTCTACGACTCGCGCCATCACCTCATCGACGAGCGGCGCACCGCTTCCACGACGTGCCAGCGCGAGAAGGGCGGAGTCCACCGGCCGTCCCGACGATACGAGCGCGTGCGCCCACTCGACAAGTGAGGCTGTAGCTATCTCAGCCTCGCGCCAGCGATGCGCCGCCCGTCGCTGAACGATGAGCGAGGGCACGATGAAACCCGCGTAGGCGCCGGCCAGGATGACGATGGCGCCGATCGGCACGACCAGTCCGATGACCGCGGCGAGCAGTGCTCCGACCAGCCCTAGTGCGATCTTTGCCGCCACGACGTGCTCGATCGCGATGCCGAAGCCGCTTGCCCAGAGCGTGGCGGGCGGGATGAGCTGAAGACGGCGGAGTCCTGCGAAGACGTGCACGCTCGACGGGCGAAGGAAGTCGAGACGAGCGGCAACACCGGAACGTGGCGCGGCCGCAAGGACGATCAGGATGGCGCACAGCGCGGCTGCGGCCGCTCCGATCACGCTCACGTGATGTCGCCTGCGACACGCCTGCTCAAGAGGATCCCGATCGTCTCGAGGGTCGCCGCGAGCGGTAAGAGAACAAATCGGCCGAGCGGCGTCGTCAGGGTTTCGGCCATGCCCGGGACGGTCAGAGCCAGATACAGGGCGAGACCTGGCACGAGCGCCGCCAGGAGAACGATCTGCACACGTAGTCCGGCTGTGCGGGCATGTACGTCGTCCGCAGTGCGCTGCTCGAACAGAAGCCGATCGACCGTGCTCGCGATCAGCGTGACGCAGCGCGACGCAGGTAGTTGCTCGGCGACGCATAGGGACAGCGCGTCGAGGCCAACGATGAGACGTCGGTCCCGCGTTTGAGCTCGGACCCCCCGCAACGCGACGTCAAGTGGTGCACCTAGATCGAATGCGCGCAACGCCGCGGTGAATGGCCCGAACTCGACGTCTGGTTCGGACGCAGCTGCGAGACGCACCGCCTCCGTCAGGCCGGCCCCCGACCTCAGACCAGCGAGGGTCATCTGTAGCAGAGCGATGGTCTGGCGAGCGCGCTCTTCGCGTCGTCGCGCGGCAAGCGTCCTGACTACGATCGACGGGACCACGGCACCGAACAGCCCGATCGCTGGAGCGCCCAAGGAGCCAGCGAGCGCGAGTCCGCAGATGAGCGTGGTGACGCGAAGGCACTCCCACGCGAGCCATGACCTCTTCCAACCGGCTTCGCGAAGTACCGATCGCTCCGGGTGCGTGATCCACGGCTCCCACATGCGTGACGATCCGAGCGGTACCAGGACGAGACACGTCACGGCCAATGCCGTTGCGATCGCGCCGACGAGCTCGAGACTCACGAGAGCCGTTCGGTCAAACGATTCGGCAGCTGCCTGATCGAGGTCTCACCCGATCGCCACACCACGATGGGTCCGGCGTTGTCCACCGCGGCGATCTCACGGACGATGCGGACGCCGTCTTTCGCGCGACCGACTTGCACCACGACGTCGAACGCGCGCAAGACGAATCGCGAGATCGCACTGGGCGCAACGTCGCCTGACCGCGATAGGAGAAGCTCGAGCCGATCGAGGGCGCCGAGAGTGGAGCCCGCATGCAGCGTTGTCAGCGAGCCGTCGTGTCCGGTCGAGATCGCCTCGAGCAGCGCCGAAGCCTCGCGCGGCGAGCGGACCTCACCGACGATGATCCGGTCCGGCCGCATGCGGAGCGCGTTCACCACCAGATCGGCAACCCCGATGCCTCCATCCCGGCCAGGAACACACTCCAGATGAACCACGTGCTCGTGCGGCAGGACGAGCTCGTTGGTGTCCTCGATCACCACGAGACGCTCATCCGCGGGTATCTCCCCCGCAAGGGATCGCAGGAAGGTGCTCTTCCCGACGCCGGTCGAGCCCGCGACCAACACGTTTCCGCGGGCGACGACCACTCGGGCCAGGAGCTCGGCGGCTTCGCGTGCTAACCCGTTGCTCGCCTGCCAGGAGGGCGCGGGGCCGCGCAGCGCCAGCGACACGCGTGTGAACTTACGGATAGATATCGTCGGACCGCCGACCGGTGCGATGACGGCGTTGGCTCGACTGCCATCACGCATCCGTGCATCAACGTATGGCCGCTCGATGGTCAGCTCGCGGCCGACCCCCGCGGCGATGCGATGCGCAAGCTCGCTCACGGCGGCGGCATCGCGGAATCCAACATCGACGTGCTCGAGGCGCCCGTGGCGCTCGACAAAGACCTGCTTGGGTCCGTTCACGAGCACATCCGTGACGTTGTCGTCGTCGAGGAATGGCTGAACGGGGCCGAACCCGAAGAGCTCGGCGCACAGTGCCTCAAGTTGATCCTCGGACAGTTCAGCCGCGACGGTGGCACGAACGCGCTCCCTCAGCGTGAGCCTTCGCGCGGGATCCGCGTAGAGGGTCAGCATGACGCTCGGATCGAGACCCGACGCAACTTCCGCGCGCGCGCGCGCCAACAGGGAGGGGTCGATCACCCGATCCTGCGTATGAGCGCGTCGACCGCGCGCAACGTGGGCGCCCGCGTCGCGAATTGGTCCTCGGCGAGATACGCATCCGTCGGAATCGCGCCGAGCAAAGGGAGTCCAGCACGCTCGGCGATGAGCCTTGCGTCGTCGTCGGCTACACCAACAACGACCAGGCCCGCCGGACAGGGAACATCCCGGACGAGAGCGAGCGCACAAAACACGGCCTGGAGTTGCGAAGCCCGTGCGCCCGCGACGATGCACAAACGGTCGATGCGCGAGAGCAGACCATGATCGAGGCCACCGGCACCGGTGCCCAGATCGAGGACAACGGGTGACTCATCCCCGAGCGTATCGATGACCTCGATCGTGCGATCGATATCCAAGCGTCCACGTAGCGCTGGCGAGCCGGGCAGGAACTGGATCGCCGACCAACGCGAAACGAGCGCACGCTCCCGACCAGGCTGCACCAGAGCGTCCGCGATCGTCGCGGCTTCGATTCGCGCGCGGAGGGCGAGCGACGGTGCCCAACGATCCAAGTCGACAAGGAGCGGCGCACGCCCGCCCGCGGCCGAACGATGTGCGACGAGGCCCGCCGTTGTGCTGGTACCAACACCGCCGACCAGGGACCAAAACGCGATCCGGCGGCGCGGAGGCAGGGCTGCCGGACGGGTTGGTCGTAGCGGTTCGATGGGATCCGTCCGACCCGTTGCTTCACGCATGAATGTGATCGCAAGGTCCGCGATGGGGCTCGCGTCGAGCCACGCCCGGATCCGACTCACGCGAACGCCCAGCGCTCGATCGCTCCGTCATTGACGTACGTCCACTCATGACCGCGGTCCGCCAAGGCTGCTCCATCAAACACGACCGGTCGCAGCCGGATCCGTGCGCGTGCTGCACGGAGCGACGCCAACGAGCACCACACGATGCGTCGCCAGCCCAGGACGGCGTCGTCCTCACGTAACAACCGACGGCACGCCTCGCGGGAGTGACGTGGGGCGCGCATCCACGGTACGCGGCGGCGCAGCAGCACGGCAGTCGCCTCACTGAGTGGGACCGCTCGCACGTCGACAACATCGATCGCCTGAAGGCCGTCGCCGAGCGGTGTGAGATCGAACGCGATCGCGGGTCGGAGACCCGCTGCCTTCGCCGGGAGTGCAAGGCAGCGGGTAACGCGGACGCCGGCCAGAGCAAGCTCATAGGTCACTTCGTCGATCCCGCGGTCGATCTCCAGGTACGTATCGCGGGCGGCCCGCGTAAGTCGGCAACTTCCAAGCCTCTCGAGACGGCGATCGAACGCCGCACGCCGGACCGTTTCAAGCCGAAGGGTCGTTGCCACGGTCAGCGCGCCGAGCTGAAAGCAAGGACGAACGTGCTCGTTGCGATCCGGTCAGCGAATCGGAGCTCCTCCGACGGCGAGATCGCGATGATCACGCTGCCGATGCGGTCAACGGCAGTCTTGGGATCCTGTCGGCGCGTCAAATACGGCGCACCGGACTCCGAACGGACGTCGAGCACAAGTGCGTCCGCTGCCATCAATTCGACGGTGCGCCCTGCCGGCGCCCGGCCGATGAGCGGTACGGCGAGCACGTCGACCCGCGCTCCCGGCGCGATGGCACCACCGACCGCGCTCACGGCCACGACCGGGATCGCGACCGCGCGCTCGCCTGGTCGAAGCGTCAGGCCGGTGTGGAATGAAGCGGCATCGTCGGCGAGCGCCTGGTAGACCAGTGGCTGTCCCTGCCACAGAGGAGCGATCGGCACGCGTCCGATCACCTCATCAACGCTCGTGACCGCTCCGGTCGGCAACGCGTCAGGGGGCACGGATCGCACCCCGAGATCCTGGCCGGTCAATGGACGGATCTCAGCGACATCCTGAGCGGCGACGACCATGTTCACGCGCTGCGCGCCGAGGTAGTACAGCCCTCCCGCGACGCAGCCAGCGATCAGCGCGAGGATCAGGAACGAACGACGGGCGATCAATCGACGAGCGCAGGAGACCGCAGCGTTACGGAGATCTCCGCCTCGAGCCGTTCCGACGGCCAGGACTCCGAGAAGATCTCGAACCGCAGCGACCAAGTGACATTGGGGGCCGGCATGCGGATCCACTGCGCCACGAGCGGCTGAGTGGTGCCGGTGCTGGCGGAGATATGGTCGGGTTGGGCCGACAGAAGGCGCCACGAACGGATGGGCACGGCGACGTTGTTGGCGAACACGCGAGGCCAGAACTGGACGACCCGCCCGCGAAGCACCTCGGCTGATGCGAGGGTCGGGCCGTCCGGCGCAAGAGAGATCGCCGCCCGCAGCGTGAGACGGGCCGGCTCGATCGGGAGTTGCCGCACTGTCGAGGGCGGTGGTGCGATCTCGTCACGTCGCTGCGCCGTCGTCGCGGCAGGCGCGGGCGAGGCGCTGGCCTTCGGGGCAGCGGTCGAGGACGACGGGCCCGGCAGCCGCTTGGTCTCCGAGTCGTCTTGAAAGAACACGACGCTCACCGGAACGTAGCCACCCGCGGTGAGAACAAAGTTCTCGTAGTACGTTCCCGCAAGCGCTTGACCATTCGTAAGCGCGCCGCGCCCATTGAAGGCCATCCCGTCGAAGGGGCTGGACGCTCCGGTGTCAACGGTGTCGATCACCCGCGCGTAGGTACCCGTCGACTCGTGCACCGTCGTCGTCGAGTAGACGGTCGTCGCATCGCTCGTGGCGACCACGTCAGCGACGTAGGTGTCGGTCACGTAGTACAGGCCGCTCGGCACGACAAACGCGACGGGATCGGGACCCGGTGGAGCTGGTATCGGATGGCGTTCGTCGTCCAATGGCTCGCGTGCATTCGCGGATGTGCTCGATAAGAGAAGGACCGACGTCAGCAGGAGCGTCGTGCGCGTCTTCATCGCGGGGAGCTCATCGAGTGGATCGTCAAGGTGGTTATGGCGGGCAGCAGAAGTGCGGCGAAGCCGGGGGTCTTGACCGGGATCACCGCGATGAGCCGGACCGTCGGGCGGTCGTAACGCGCGCCCGTCCGAGGGTCGAAGCTCGGCGCGGTCGGAAAGCTCGCGATGTCCGCGGAGGCAGCGATCTCCGTCGAACTTGCACCGAGGGCTGGCGCGGTCGCCAAGAGGTTGCGGGCGAAGTAATCGCGCGCGACATCGGCGGCGTCAGCAGCAAGTCGCAGCGTGCCCGAACTTACCAACACAGTCTGGTCCTGATCACCGACCGCGACGATCGTGGCGAGGTCCGCAGCAGCGCCGACCCGGTATGCGACTGCGCGCAGCACGCCAAACTCGATCGCGCCGACAAGCGCCACCAGCAGAACGGGCAGCATGACGATCGTGGTCAGGGCGGCGGTCCCACCGTCGTCGTGCGTCATTGGTTGACCTCGCCGCGCGCGACAGCGGTCGATCGAACGGCGACAGTCGTCGTGAAGAGGAACGGGATCGCCACGGGCTCATCGGTGCGGAGCGACACGCGCACGGGTTCTCGCCAGCCAACGGTGGAGGGTTCGACCTCGACCATGACCCGGGCGGGTTCGATTCCCACGAGTCGCAGCTGTTCTTGGATGTATGAGCGAAGCTCAGGTCGATCCCCGCCGAGCTCGCCCGCGTAGCGAGCGGCCTGTAGCGCGACGCCGTCTTGAGCCAGCCATCGCTGCGTGAGCCAGCCAAACTCGAGAATGGCGAAAAGGAGCGGGACGAGGATCACAAGCATGAGCGTCGTCTCGAGCGTCGCCATGCCATGGTCTTCGCTGGACCACCCCCTCAACGGACGGTCTGAAGCTGCGTGACGAGCGTCTGTAGCCGAGTTACGAGTCCGTTGTTCCACGCAGACACGCCGATCACCAGGGTGCCGAGGATGACAGCGGCCCCGATGACGTATTCGATCGTGGCCAAACCCGATCTCTCAGAGTCGAAGCGACGCAAGGACCGCATGCGAAACCTCCCGACGCGTGTCGTCGGGAGGTTCGCTTCAGTTCAACCTGTGCGCGATGAGATGCGTGATCGGTACGCCAGTACTACCTTCGGCCGAGCGCCTTTTCCGCCTTGCGTGCGTCCTTCACACCGAACGCGAGCGTGACGCCGCCGCGTCCAGGCGCGAGCACGTACTCGGATGCGATGTTCACCTTCGCCTTCGCGAGCTTCGAGGTCACGCGTGCGAGGGCCCCGGGCTTGTCCTGGATGCGGACCTCGACCGCCTTGCGCTCTATCGCGCGCAGTCCCGCCTTCTTGAGTGCCCGGCGCGTCTTCGCGGTGTCCTTGTCCTTGACGACGAACCCGACGGTCCCCTTGCCCGCACTCGTCGACGCCGATGTGCCCCACAGATTCACGCCACCATCCGCGAGCGCTTGCGCCGCGGCCGCGAGCGAACCAGGTCGGTCCCGAAGCTTCACGATGAATTCAGTCGCCATGTACGTCCTCCCCCTTTTGCATTTGACGGATTGTGGAACTTTCAGTCAACCCTGTCGGCTGATAGTGTGCGCCGCGGTGTCCGACCGCGGACAACTTGGGGAGGCGAGGGATCTCGCATACGACCGCGCATCCGCGCGGCGTCAGGCTTTGGGCCGCATCCTCCGCCCTCGCGCTGATGCGATCCAGGACAGCACGCTCGGGCACGCCTACCGCGCCACGAACTTCCTCGGCTTCGGCGCCGTCGGGGCCAAGCGCTGGGCCTCGATCAGCAGCCGCGGACTGCCGAAGTTCCTCGACGCGCTCGAGGCCGGTGACGCCGAGCGGATCGTCCTGCTGGACCAGGCCGGCGCATTCATCACCGATCTCCGCGCGGCCGGCTTTCAGCGGTTCGCGATAAAGCCGCTCACCAGCCTCGGCTTCCGGCTCGCGCTGCGCGAGGTCGCGGCGCACGCGAAAGCCGAGGGCTTCGATCCCGAAGAGCTCGAGGAAGAGCTCCGCGTATTCCAGCGCAGCTTCGAGGCGCGCGTCGTCTACCGGAGCTGAGCGACTGGGATCCAGGCAACGGCTAGCGCGCCTTCGCGATCCCGTCGCGTATGACGCTCGCATCCATGACCTCGCCGCGCTCGATGTGCCGGATCACGCCCTGCCCATCGATGAAGAACGTCACGGGCAGACCGACGACGCCGTAGCGGCGCGTCGTCTGTCCGTCGAGGTCCAGGATCGGATCGAGGCGATCGAGCGCGAGCTGGTCGAAGAACGAGCGAGCTCGCGCCCCGTCCTCCTGCAGATCGACGGCGAGGAACACCGCGTCGGTCCCGCGCGCGACGCTGTTGAGCTCGGGCATCTCGGTGCGGCACGGCTTGCACCACGTCGCCCAGAAGTTCATCACGACGACCTTGCCGCGCAGGCTCGCGAGCGTGCGTGTCGATCCGTCGGGCGCGTTCCATTCGAAGTCCGGCGCCTGCGCGCCGATGCGCCCGGCCATATTCGGGCCGTCGATCTGCCTGCGTATGACGCCGACCGCCGTCGGCCCCGCTGCGGCCTGGTTCATCGGGAGCGACGGCCACACCAGCGCGACGAGCGAGGCGAGCGCGATCGCGCCGACCACGATCGCCGTGACGACCCGCGGCATGCGCGGGCGGTAATCGAGAGTGACGTCGTCGGTCACCTTAGTAGCGTAGGGCGCAGCGTGTCGCGCCTAGAGACCCGAATCTCGAATGGCTCGCGCCCAGGCCGCCACTGGGAGAGCCCCGCGCAGGAACGCGCCGGCCGCTGCCGCGCCGAGTGGAAGCGGCACCAGCAGCAGAGGCGCACGCGAGAAGAACAGCTCAGGCATCGAGGACGAGGTGAACGCCGCGGAATGGAACGCCGTGACGCCGGTCGCGATGAAGCCCCAGGACAGGATCAAACCCCAGCGCCACCACCACTCGGGCCATGCGAATCCGAAGAGAAGTCCCGCCGCGACCGCGTACGGCCAAACGCGGCCGGCCATGAATAGATAGGCCGCCAGGGCACCGTGCCAGTCGTCGTTCGTGGCGCTCCAAACCAGGTCGATCATCGCGACAAATCCAAGAACTCCGCCGATCGCTGCGGCGACGAGAACGCCCCACGTGCGACCGGCGGTTGCGCGGCCCCCGAGCAGCAGCCACAACCCGTAGAGCAGGGCCGCGGCCGACGCAAGCAGGAGCGGGACATTGCGCGGCTCGACTTGGAGGGCAAAGAACAGCATGGCGCTCGCGACCGCAACGACGATGCGAGCCCGGTTCGGATCCACGCTAGCGACATCGGGTCGCCGCCGGCGAGACGGCGCGTCGTGCGAGCGAAGGTGCGCGCGGCTTGTCGGTGCCGCCAGCGACTGCGAGCCGATGCTCCCATCCTTCTCGGTGACCTCAGCTCGTTCGCGCTGCGCACTCGCGTCCAACTCGCCAGCATCGCTGTTGGCGCGCGACACGGTCGGTTGCGGAGCCCGTTGGTCGAGGCGACGCCGCGCAGCCGCCCCAAGCCATGCCACGAGACAAATGAGCGGGATAAAGAGCACGGGCATCAGCACAGGCTCTACATCGACCGACGCGCACGGCGGCGCGATCGGGCACCCTCGATGAAGGAAAAAGCCGAGCAGCAGCTGCGGCCAGGTCAGCCACAGGCCCCAGCGCCAGGAGTGAAAGGGAAACTGCCAGCCGAGCACGAGCGCGACTGGCGCGATGAAGAGGCCGAGGACCGCGGTCCCAGTGAGCGCGTACTCGCCCGGTGGCCACGCGCTCCAGCCGAGGTCGCCCTCCATCGCCCAGGCGAACGCGGCCACGAAGGCGTAGAGGCTCGCGAGGACTGCGGCCATCACGGCCCCGACAGTCCAACGTCGTGTGCGCTGCGCAACGGCGATCGGCCGAGGCACTTCGTACTCCCTGACGCGCCGTATTCGCTCGGTAGCCTACGGCGCATTCGCGCGGGTGACGCGAGCCTTTGTGACTTGGCACGCGCACTCTACGTACCGAACTGAGCACCCACTACGTAATCCGACGGATGCGCGCGGCGACCGTCGTCGCTAAATTGCCGGTCATGAAGCTCGAGGCGCAGCCGGCAGGTCCGACCTTCCGGTGGCGGTTGTGGCTCCCCTGCCTGGCCCTCGCCCTGGGAATCGTCGCCGGCTGCGGACGCCCTGCGACAAGCCCCTCACCGACCAGCTCTCGGCCGAACTCCTACTACGAGACCACAACCCCGACCCGGACGCCCCGCATCACGCTTGACCCGACCGCCCCACCCACCCTGGCTCCGACCCGGCGCCCGACGCCGACAGTTGCGCCGGCGACCCCCAACCCAGAGAGCGAGATGCACTTTCTCGGTCAGCGAGTCACGGTCGGCCTGAATCCGTCAGTGAGCATGGAGTGCTACACGTTCTATCCGGACGACGGGATCGTCGAG
This sequence comes from Candidatus Limnocylindria bacterium, assembly GCA_036523395.1. NCBI lineage: Bacteria > Bacillati > Chloroflexota > Candidatus Limnocylindria > Candidatus Limnocylindria bacterium. The sequence goes on from DATDEH010000037.1 coordinate 19,833, forward strand.
CTGCGACACAACGGTTCGGCCAACGTGAGCGACAGCGGGACCTATCGGCGCGACTCGAACAACAGCTGGCGGGTCAGCTGGTTCCTCGGAGGGTCGGCCACAGTGGTCGGGGCAGGCGAGGACGCTCTCAACATCAACGGGCTTCGGGTCACGCGTATCAGAAGCTGCATTAACTGATGACCGCTCCCGGTCAGCATCACCATGTCCGGTCCGAAGTGGCGCTCTGTGTGGCTTGGGGTGTAGCCAAGGCGTGAAATCGCGCGATCAGATCCCTGCTGCTCCAGTGACCGCTCCGTAGCGTACGTCGCAAAAGGCGTTCATCGCCGATCGCGCGTGAGAGACTCCCGATGATGCGCCGCACGAATCCGTACATCGACCTGTTCCGCCGCTACGTCGCGCCGCAGTGGCG